>JBPCTX010000048.1:0-15397 GCA_051011455.1 Acidimicrobiia bacterium
CCACGAAAGCGACGGCTCCCACCGCCAGCTCGGCTCCGTGCTTGGGTAGTCGCTTGCCAAACAGGGTGATGGCGAGCGCAGCCAGGAAAGGCACCAGCACGATCAGCCAGGCGCCCGAGGCAAGCATGCCTCCATCGCTGTAGTGGGCGGCTTCCTCGCCGCCGGCGGCCAAAACGGCCGGTCCATTGATGAGAGCTGCGGTCACCACTTCAGAACGTCCAATTCATCGATGTTGGCCGAGGCCCGGTTGCGGAAGATGAGCAGAACAATCGCCAGCCCGATCCCGACCTCGGCAGCCGCCACCGTGATGATGAACAAGGCAAACACCTGGCCTCCGGCGATCGGATCAGAGAAGTACCGGCCGAACGCAACCATGTTGAGGTTGACGGCGGCAAGCATCAACTCCACCGAGAGCAGCACAAGCACTGCATTGCGACGGACCAGCACTCCATAAATCCCGATCGAAAACAGGGCGGCAGACAGAACGAGGAACTGGGCAATCGTCACGACTCGGGATCCTTCCGGGCCAGCACGATGCCACCGATGAGCGCGGCGAGGAGCACGAACGAGACCACCTCGAACGGGACTACGAAGCGATCGAAGATGGCGGTGCCAATGTCCGACGTGCGGACAGCCGCCACTCTGTCGATCTTGCTGTCTCCGAAGTAGGCGACGGCGGAGCCGGCCAGGACGGCAAAGGTGGAAATGGCAATGATGGCGGCCGGCCACCGGTTGGCATGGTCGAGCGTGTTTGAGCGGCCGATCCCGACTCTGGTGATCATCACCCCGAACAGGAACAGAACAATGATGGCGCCGATGTAGACCAGAACCACGACCGCGGCGACGAACTCGGCGCCGAGGAGAATGAAGATTCCGGCCGAGCCTCCCAGCGCAGCCACCAGCATGAGGGCGGCGTGCATCACGTTGCGGCTGGTGACCATCACAAGCGATGCCACCACCATCAGGAAGCCAATGACCAGGAAGAACCAGTTCTGGGCGAGTCCGAGATCCATCAGTTCTCCAGAGCCGGCGGATCGGGAACGGTGGCCAACCAGTCGGTGAGGCGGTCCTTGTCGTGGAGCATGGCCGAAATCTTCAGCTCGGAATACTCGTACTCGGGGCTCCAGAACAAGGCATCGAAGGGACACACCTCAACGCAGATCCCGCAATACATGCAGAGGGCGTAGTCGATGTCGAAGCGGTCGAGAGTGGCCCGGGTGCGGACACGGCCGCCTTCCTTGGCGGGCGGCTGCTCCTCTTTGTGGCCTTCGATGTAGATGCACCAGTCGGGACATTCCCGGGCGCACAGCATGCAGACGGTGCAGGCATCGGTGTCGAGGGCGATGACGCCACGTGCCCGCGGGACCGGCACCTCCTTCTCCTTTGGATACATCACCGTTGGAGGCTTCTCGAAAAGGGTCTTCAGCGTGAGCCACATGCCCTTGAAGAGCCCCAGGCCGCGAGCCGCCATCAGAGAGCCACCTTGAAGATTGCGGTCACGGCGATGTTGGCCAGCGCCAGCGGGATCAACCACTTCCAGGCCAGGGTTTGCAGCTGGTCTTCCCGCATGCGGGGCCAGGTCCACCGAATCCAGATCATCAGGAAAGCGAGCAGACCCACCTTGGCAACCAGCACAAACGGCCCGAAGATCACCGGGTCAAGACCCCAGAAGCCGTAGCCGCCCAGGAAGAGCGTCGAGGCGATGGCAGCCATTGCGAACACCCCGGCGTACTCGGCCAGGAAGAAGGTAGTGAACCGGAAGCCGGAGTATTCGGTCAAGTAGCCCATCACCAATTCGGACTCGGCAATGGGGAGGTCGAAGGGAGTGCGGTTGAGCTCCGCCAGGCTGGCGACGAAGAAGATGACGAAGCCGATCACCTGGCCGCCGATCAGGAACGGGACGCCCATGTCGATTTGAGCTTCCACGATGCCGACCATCGAGAGGGTGCCGGCCTGAATGACCACGCCGATAACGGCAAGAACCAGCGGAAGTTCGTAGGCGATGATCTGAGCGGCCGCTCGCAGCCCGCCAATCAGCGAGTACTTGTTGCCAGACGACCAGCCGGCCATCAGGACGCCGAGGGCGGAGAGCGACGAGATCGCCAGCGCGAAGAAGATCCCGAGATCGAGATCGGCGGCGATGAGGTTGGGACTGAATGGAATGATGACGAAGACCGCCAGGGTCGAAACCATCAGCAGGTACGGGGCCAGCTTGTAGACCTGGCGGTCGGCTGCCGCCGGCACCAGGTCCTCCTTCTGGAAGAACTTGACCCCGTCGGCCAGCGGTTGCGCCCATCCCCACCGCCCACCGGCAAAATACGGCCCGATCCGGCTCTGCATGTGTGCGGAGATCTTCAGTTCGCCGAAGATGATGGGAAGGATCCCGGTCAGCACCACCCCGGTGATCGCCAAGATCTTCAAAGCCAGAAGCAAGTAGAAGTTGATTTCGATGGCGACTAGCGAGATCACTTCGTGACCTCGCTAGTCGAGCTGCCAGCTACCAGTCGCCAGCAATCCGTGTGGGTCAACACCACTCCGGAGAGGCGATCACTGCCGGATGTCGCCGTGGCGACCGAGATGGGTTGTTGCCTCTCCGAGTCGGCACCCGGCAGATTCTGAACGGGTAACGGGTAACGGGTAACGGGTAACGGGTTCATCTGTCCACATCCCCCAGGACGAAGTCGAGGGAGCCGAGGAGGGCGATGATGTCGGGGACGATTAGACCCTTGAGCGCCCAGGGGAGGATCGAGAGATTCGAGTAGGAGGCGCTGCGGATCTTGAGCCGGTACGGGATGCGGCCGCCCTCGGATACCAGGTAGTAGCCCATCTCCCCCTTCGGGTTCTCAGCCCGCACATATGTCTCGCCCTTGGGAACCTTGATCACCCTCGGAACCTTGGCTTGCAGGGGACCGGACGGGATCCCGTCGATTGCTTGCATCACGATGCGGGCTGCCTGGCGGATCTCTTCGAGCCGAACCAGGTAGCGGTCGAAGCAGTCGCCGTTCTCACCGGTCACAACATCGAAGTCGAACTGATCGTATGGCAGGTAGTCCTCGTGCTTGCGGAGGTCCAAGCTGACCCCGGAGGCCCGCAGGTTGGGACCCGATACGCCGTACTCGAGCGCCTTGTCGGCCGGGACCACTGCGACGCCGACTGTGCGGGCCCGGAAGATCTCGTTGCCGGACACCAGCGTGTCCATGTCGTCGCAGACCGCCAGCACCTTGTCCATCGCCGCTCTGGTTTCGGCAAGGAAACCCTTGGGCAAATCCTGGGCGACCTTCTTCTGCGTGCTGCCACCGCCGGCGGCCGGCTTGACTCCACCGATGCGGTTGAAGTTGGGGTGGAAGCGACCGCCTGTGACGGCCTCGATGAGCTCGAGGACGTGCTCTCGCTCCCGGAGGGCGTGCATCAAAGGTGTGGCTGCGCCCAGCTCCAACGGATACGAGGACAGAAACACGAGGTGGTTAGAGATACGAGCCAGTTCGGTCAGGATGAGGCGGATCGCCTGAGCCCGCTCCGGCACCTCGATCTCCATCAAGCGCTCGACTGCCACCATCAATGGGATTTCGTTGGCGAAACCGGACACCCAGTCAATCCGATTGACGAGGGCTGTTATCTGGGGATAAGTGCGGACCTCAGACAGCTTCTCATAGCCGCGATGCATATAGCCGATGACGGGTTCGACATTGACGATGCGCTCACCGTCCAGGTCGGCAACCAACCGCAGGACTCCGTGAGTGGACGGGTGCTGGGGACCGATGTTCAGGGTCATGCCCGGCGTTTGCAGCTCAACCGAGACGGCCACTTCCGACATGTGAGCGGCGGCGACGGGATCGATGGTTTGGCTCACGCGTCGTCCTCAGCAGCGCCCTCGGCGCTGTCAGTTGCCTCAGGATTCTCCGTCGAAGGCATGTCCTCGACGTCGACGGTGCCCGGCCACGGCTTTATCTCCCGGCTCAGCAAGGGAAAAGTCTTGCGGAGGGGATAACCCTCGAACTCGTCGGTTAGATAGAGCTTGCTGAGATTGGGATGTCCTTCGAAATCGATGCCGAACATCTCGGCTGCCTCCCGCTCGTGCCAGTTGGCCCCACCAAACACACCGACCAGCGTGGGGAGGCGAGCATCGTCCTTGGGAATGTCGGTGGAAACCGTGACGGCATCGTTGGTCCGGTCACTGCTGAGCCGGACCAGCACCTCATAGCGTTCCTCGACCTCTTCCTCCAGAGGCTCCCCGACCGCCACCTCGTTGCTCCAGTCGATAGCGGATAGGAACGAGAAGAAACGCAAATCGAGGCTGTCTCGAACACTCTCAACAGCCTGCACCCAATTGGCGGCATCAACTCTGATCTTGGCGTTCCCGAACTCGGCCGACCAGGTTCCGGCTCCGGCGGCATCAGCCGCCTGGGCGGCCAGATCAGCGGCGGCGTCGGTGACGGACCCTTCCTGGCCGGTCCCGCTGGATTCGTCAGGCGGGCTGGTGGTCACGCTGATTCCACTTCTCTTTGACATCCTCGTTGGTGATCTTCTCTTGCAGCAGGACGATGCCCTCCATCAGCGCCTCGGGACGAGGCGGGCAACCCGGCACATAGACGTCGACCGGGATTATCTGGTCGACGCCCTTGGTGACCGAGTAGGAGTCCCAATACGGACCGCCGCAGTTGGAGCACGAGCCCATCGAGATGACGTACTTGGGATTGGGCATCTGGTCGTAGAGGCGCCGGACCGCAGGGGACATCTTGTCGGTCACCGTGCCGGCCACCACCATCAGGTCGGCTTGCCGGGGCGAGGCGGGCAGCGGGATGATTCCAAACCGCATGAAGTCGTAGCGCGGACCCGACGCCGCCATCATCTCAATGGCGCAGCAGGCCAGCCCGAACTGGAAGAACCACAGCGAGTATTTCCGTGACCAATTCAACAGCCACGACACCGGCTTGGGAGCCCCGAAGCGCTCGATTACTCCCATTTGAGAACACCTTTGCGGATGGCGTAGAGAAGACCCATCAAGAGAATGCCGATGAAGATGAACATCTCCCACAGCGCGAAGCCGCCAAGCGACTCCAGCTTGAGCGCCCAGGGGAATATGAACACAGCCTCCACATCGAAGATCAGGAACAAGAGAGCGAAGACGTAGTAACGGATGTGGGTCTGGCTGTAGCCACCGCCTATGGGATCGATGCCAGATTCGTAGGTCTCGAGCTTGGCCGGGGTCGGGTTACTGGGACGAATCAGCGAGGCAAGCCCGAGTAATAGCCCAACCAGCACGGCCCCGAAGGCGCCGAACGCGAGAACGGTCAGGTATTGGTCAAAGTACTCCGACAACAACGCTCCTCGGCCTGCCGGGCGGGCGGACTCGACGAGTATAGGCAGTGGGATACAGGCTCAGAAGCTCATGCGAATCGGTGTCACGACACCGGATTCTCACCGGCCTACGGGCGGGAGAACCGGCTTCTGTGCAGGCCGAAATCCGGGACTGTCTCCCCAATCCCGAACCCTCATCGACCTAATCTCCACCAATGATCGAGGAGCACTACGCCCGCCTGGTTAGCGACACCTTCGCGGGCCGTAAGTGGATCCTCCCGGTCGACGTCGCGGCGGCTGCCACTCGATCGGTGGAATGGCTCAAGACGCTGGGGGCTCCCGAGCCATTTGTCATCTCAGGAAGCCGGGGCACCGGAGTCATGCCCGACGTCCCTGATGAGAACCTGGTCGTGCTCGGCATCAGCGATCCCACCATGATGGGTGCGATCCACTCCTTCTACTCAGCCATTCACGGTGCGCTCCCGGCCGACGTCCAGGCCAAGCTGGACGCCTGGGATCCGGAGGGCAGAGCGAGGGTTCTGGCCAGCTTCCTGGACGTAGACCAACCGGTGGGAGGTCGCAGCCAGTTCGGCGCTCGCCCGCCGACCTGGCTGGAGTTGGAGGACAAGACCGTGATAGACGCCCTGTGGGACGAGATCGACGTGGCTCGGGCTCCCTCGGAGCTGATTGCTCCCGAGGTCGACCGTATGACCCGGGCTTTGTCCGAGTTCGACCAGGGACGTGGGATTGTTCTTGCTGCCGACAACCGGGACGGCTGGCACGGCGGGGCAGAAGCAACGAGGGTGGTCGAGGAGCCGGGTGATATCCCGGCGGCGGTTGCGTTCTTCGCTTCCCGCTCCGACCTGGTTCGAGTAATGCCGTACCTGGAAGGGATCCCGTGCAGCATCCACGGTCTGGTCTTCCCGGACCATGTCCTGACGGTACGCCCGGTCGAGATGATGGTGCTGTACGACCGGGAGCGCCGCCGCTTTCGCTACGGATCAGTGTCCGGCTTCTGGGATCCCCGTCCTGACGACGCCGAGTACATGCGCGATGTGGCGAGACGCCTGGGTGCGCACCTGCGAGAGTCCATCGGCTACCGGGGTGCCCTCACTATCGACGGAGTCATGACGAGGGATGGCTTCCGTCCCACCGAGTTGAACCCCCGGCCCGGAGCGGGCCTGTTCATTGTGGCCCGCGCTGCCCCACCCCCGATTGCGGTGCACCGGATGCTGGTAGCCGGGCTCGCGATGGAATGGCATCCGGAGGAGCTGGAGAGACACTGGCGCTCGTCTACAACCGAGAGCCGAACCGCCCGAGGGCTAACGACTGTGTCTTTGACGGTGACCGGGACCGAATCACTCTCGGTCCGCTATCAAGCCGGCGAATGGCAGGTGGTCGACGACGAAGACGAGGCCCATGGGACCCTCGAGCGGGGCCCGGCCGCCTCGGGAGGAGTAGTCCGAATCCTGTTTGAAGATGCCGCGGTGGATGCCGGAGACCCGGCCGCACCGGCAGTGGCAGCCGCCTTTCGCCTGGCCGACGAGCTGTGGAATACGGGCCTCGGACGACTGGAGGCAGCAACCGACGTTCGGCCCTGATGGCTCAAACAGGAGCGCACTAGCTTGGAAGTGAACGCCTAACAAAGGGGAAGCATGACCACTGAGAATGTGGCCCCGTACGCCGCCCGTCTGGAAATCGACTATCCGGACCGGGATCTGGATCGAGTCTCAACCCTGCTGCGGATCGTCTTCATCATCCCAATCGCGATCCTCATAGGGTTCGTTACCAGCGCCACCTCCGGTGGAGTTCTATTCGTCCCAACGATGCTGATGATCGTTTTCCGACAGAAGTACCCCCGCTGGTGGTTCGACTTCAACAAGCAACTGACCAGATTCAGCACCCGGGTGGCCGCCTACGCCACTCTGATGTCGGACGAGTACCCGTCCACCACGGACGAGCAGTATGTCCACCTCGAGCTCGACTACCCCGATGCCACCCAACTCAACCGCTGGGCTCCGTTGTGGAAGTGGTTTCTGGCCATCCCTCACTACATCGTGTTGATTGTGCTCGCTCTGGCAGCCTTCATCTCGGTGATCGTGGCGTGGTTCGCGATCCTCTTCACGGGGCGCTATCCGATCGGCATTTTCGAATTCGTCAGCGGCGTCATGCGCTGGGGCTTGCGGGTCGAGGCCTATGCCTTCTTGTTACTGACCGACGAATACCCGCCTTTCAGCCTGGACTAGGGGAGGGATTTGAAGCCACCGGACTACACAGGCGGAAGCCTCGTCAATCTGGTGGCCGAACTCGAAGGGCGACTGGGCGGCCGGCCACTGCTGCCCGGGTTGCGTGCACCGCTCGCCGAGGAGGTGCCATCCGCGGACACCTACGTTCTGGTCTTGTTCGATGGGCTGGGCGCTTCCCAATTGGAACACCCTGCCGCCGCGCTCTCTGTCGACGCGGTCGGAGCCATCGACGCACCCTTTCCCACCACCACCACCGTCAGCCTGGCAACCGTCGCCACCGGGCTCCCGCCGTCACAGCATGGCCTGCTCGGATATCAGCTCTGGATGCCCGAGGTCGAACACGTCGCCAACACGATCAAGTGGACCACCCTGTGGGGGGAGAAGCTGGACATCGACACAGCCGGACTGCTACCGGGACCCAACCTGTGGGAACGCCTGCAGCAGAGCGGGGCTGAGCCGATCACAGTGCAGCCGGGCAACTTCGCCGGGTCGCCTCTCTCCGAGGCCCTCTACCGGGGCTGCCGGTACGAGCCGGTCTTCACCGTCGACGAGACCATTGGGGCCACCGCCGACCTGGCCGCCGAGCCGGGGCGGCTCATCTTCACCTACGTGCCCCACGTTGACTTCGCCGCCCACGTGTACGGCCAGCAGGCGTCCGAGTACGCCGAGGCACTGCAAACCGCCTCCGCGATCTGGGAGGGAATCGCCCGGCGCCTCCCGGCCGCCGCCGTCATGGTGGGCACGGCCGACCATGGCCATGTCGACTTCCCGGCTGCTCAACAGATCCGGATCCCGAAGGACCTGGAGGACGACCACACCTTCTACGGCGATAGCCGAGCCATGTTCGTCAAAGGGGACGAGTCCCCCGCCTTTGCCCCGCTCCCGGCCAGCTGGATTCCGTTGGAGGAAATCGCGGACTGGTGGGGTCCCGGCCCTCGCCATGAGCAATTCGAAGCTCGCGCTCCAGATGGTGTTCTGCTCGCCGACCACGACGCCATCCTCCTCCACAGCCACAGCGACAAGCGCCTGATCGGCCATCACGGGGGGCTGACCGACCAGGAGAGATTGGTCCCGTTGCTGGTCAGTGGCTAGCAGCTGGCTGCTAGCCAGCTTTCAGCTTTCAGCTTTCAGCTTTCAGCTTTCAGCTTTCGGCTTTCGGCTTTCGGCTTTCGGCTTTCAGCCAGAACGCGGTCCCGGGCAACTTGCTGCCTACTGCTTACTGCCCATCCGGCAGCCAACAGTCGACAGCTGACAGTCAGAACGCGGTGGCCAGCAACTGTTGCTTACTGCTTACTGCTTAGTGCCCTTTCGGGAAACGGGAGAGGGCTACTCCTCGTTGGGAACGGCGGGAACCTCGAGTCCCAGCAACTCCATCCGGGGACCGGGATCGTCGAGGGTGCCGGGCGGTGATTCGCGTTGTTGGTCGCGACCCTCCCTCCAAGTTGTCCACATGGCGAGGGTCCATGCGCCCATTCCCCAGACCACCACCAGGAAGTAGATGAAGAATCCGACCAGCGGGAGCAGACGAACAATGCGCCAGGCAATTGCGGCCGTCACAAACGAACCGACCAGCCCGTAGCGGGAACTGGCGACCCGCCTACCGAGCGCGATCAGTGGCGGGATGGCGCCGGCAAACAAGCCGAACAGCCAGAGACCGAACAGGATCAGCGCCACCGGGGCCAGGACAACCGTGAACACAGACACCACCGCCGCCACCGGCACCAACACGAAGACGGCCGCGCCCACCAGGAACGTCATCTCGGGACGCGCCCAGACCTGATCCGCCGATCGCCGGGTGAACCGGGGAAAGACACTTATGAACAGCAGGCCGGTGAAAAGGAGAGCCACAAACCGCAGCACCTGAAACAGCAGGCGAAGCGCTCGCACCGAGATGTCGAGAGGAATTGGCTCGACCTCGGCCACCAGGCCAAGATCGGCCGCCTCGCTGATGTCGGTGCGGGTGGTCCAGCCTCTGATGTTCTGGCTGATCAGGCCCTGCCGCCAGCTGACGGCCGAACCGACCGAGGCCGAATCGGTGATTGTGAGACGGTGGATTCCCACATCGACGTCCTCCCCCACCGCTCCGTCGACCTGAAGCCCCCACAGCAACTCGCCGCGGATCTCGCCCCCGACCGTGCCGGTGTGATGAGCCGACACGCCGGCCACCAGCATGTCGCGACCGATGGCGCCATCAACATCCAGGCTGCGGGCCAAAACCAGAACGTCATCGCCGACCGATCCGCCGACATCCACACTCCAGGCAACTGCCCGAACGCTTCCCATCACCTCGCCGGGAACATCGATGCTCCAGGCCAGCCCACCGACGTCACCCTCGACTACGCCGTTGATGGTTAGCCGGTTGGTGCTCACAATGAGGTCGCCCTCAATCCGACCGTTGATGATCACCCGGCTGCCGGCGGCGAACAGGTCCTCTTCGATGACCCGACCCTCCTGCACAATCACCGTTCCCGAGGCCGACACTGCGCCAACCGGCGCCGGCACCACCAGAGCCAGCAGGAACGCCACGCTCAGGAAGGGCGCGACTATCCGGCCGCGCTGCCCCCGGTTAGAGCGGGAGGGCGCTGGTGACAACATCGAGGAGCGGTCCGGGAACGATCCCGAAAGCCAGCGTCACGACCGCTACGCCCGTGAGGGCGATCCGAATCGAATCGCTCACCTTGGCGTCGCCGGACTCGGGGACGGTCGCTTCGCTTTGTGGCTTCATATACATGAGCACGATCACCCGAAGATAGAAGAAGAGTCCGGCTACCGACGTCACCGCGCCGATCACCACCAGCCATAGGTAGCCGGCGTCGACCGCCTCCCGGAACACATACAGCTTGGACAGGAACCCGGCGGTCAGCGGGATTCCGGCCATAGAGAACATGAGCAGGGCCAACGATCCGGCCAGGACCGGCGCTCGCCGGGCCAGTCCGGCGTAGTCGGTCAGGGGGGATCTGGTACCGCCCGGTCCCGATACAACCGCCACCACCGCAAACGCACCGAGCACCTGGAAGGCGTAGGTGACGACGTAGAACCAGATGTAGGGAACTCCGTCGATGCCGGCCACCAGGCCGGTGAGGATGAATCCAGCGTGGGCAATTGACGAATAGGCCAGCATCCGCTTGATATCCGATTGGGCGATGGCAAGCAGGGTGCCCACCAGCACCGATAACGCAGCGATCGCTCCTACCGCAGGTGCCCAGTCGCTGATGTAGGGGGCGTAGCTGGTGACCGCGATCCGGGCGAGGGCGGCGAACCCCGCCACCTTGGCACCGGCAGTCATAAAGCCGCTCACGCCGCTGGCCGCCCCCTGGTAGACGTCGGGGGCCCACATGTGGAATGGAGCGGCGCTCACCTTGAAGCCCAGCCCGACGATCAGCAACCCGATACCGGCCAGCAGGGCAGCCGAGTCGAGCACCAGGTTCTCAGACAGGAACTCGGCGGTTCCATTGATCGACAACGTGCCGGTCGCCGCGTAGCTGAGGGCGACGCCGTAGAGGAAGACCGCAGAGGCGAACGACCCGAGCAGGAAGTACTTGACCGAAGCCTCGTTCGACTCGGGACTTGTCCGATTGAAGCCGGCCAGAACGTAGAGGCTGATCGACGCCACCTCGAGGGCGAGAAAGAGCATCACGAAGTGCGCTGAAGCCGCCATCAGGATCATGCCGTTGAGGGCCAGCAGCACCAGGGCAATGAATTCGGCAGCCCGCCGGCCCTGCTCGAGGATGAGAGGCCAGGCCACCAGCAAGGCGACGGCTCCCAGCACTGTCAACACCACCGCCCCGAAGGCCGCGAACGGATCGAGCGCCAGCATCCCCCGAAACCTGATCACGGGGTCGTCGGAGGCTTCGACCCATTGGGCGACGGCCAGGATGAAACCGCCTAGCAAGCTGGCGCCGGCGATCAGGCCGAGCAGGCCGGTGCGGGGCTTGAAGGTCACCTCGACAAGGAGGATCGCGACGACTCCGAGGGTAAGGGCGGCCACAGGACCAATCGCCAGATATGAAATCTCGGTCATGGGCCCGCCTCCTTCCCGTGATCCACGGCGATGTCATCGATGCGGAGAGGTGACTCAAAGTCGGTGCGGTCCTCGATCCGGTCGAGGACCCGCTCGACGGCCGGCTCGATCCGATCAAGCACCGGCTTCGGATACACCCCGAGCAGGATGATCAGGGCCGCCATCGGGATGAGGATCCCCACCTCTCGCAAACCGATGTCGGTTAACGCCTTGTTCTCCTCTTTGTCGGGCTCGCCGGTGAACACCCGCTCGTAGGCCCACAACAGGTACACGGCGGCCAACAACACTCCGAAGGCCGCAATGATGGCCAGAACCGGGTGCCGGCTGTAGCTGCCCAGCAGGATGAGGAACTCCCCGACGAATCCGTTCAACCCGGGCAGGCCGATCGAGGCGAAGGCGGTGAATAGGAAGAACCCCGCGAACCACGGCATGACCTTCTGGATCCCGCCGTAGTCGGCAATGTCGCGGGTGTGGCGCCGCTCGTAGATCATCCCGACCAGCAAGAAGAGAGCTCCGGTGGTGAGACCGTGGTTGACCATTTGGATCACCCCGCCGGACACACCCTGGGATGTCAGCGCAAATATGCCGAGAACCACGAAGCCAAGGTGACTGACCGACGAGTAGGCGACAAGCCGTTTGAGGTCGGGTTGGACGATCGCCACGGCGGCGCCGTAGATGATGCCGACCACAGCTAGTGCAGCCAGGAAGCCGGCCAGTTGGACGGTGGCCTCCGGGAACAGATTGAGATTGAAGCGGAGGAAGCCGTAGGTGCCCATCTTGAGCAACACGCCGGCCAGGACCACCGAACCAGCGGTCGGTGCTTCGGTGTGAGCATCGGGCAGCCAGGTGTGGAAAGGAAACAACGGCACCTTTATGGCGAAGGCAATGCCAAACGCCCCGAACAACCAGTACTGGGCAGTCCGGGAGATATCCAGATCCAGAAGCTCCAGGTAGTTGAACGACGGGCTTCCGAACTGGTCGTTGGCCTGGGCCGACAGGAAGATGATTCCGACCAGGAGGAAAGCCGATCCCAGGGCCGTGTAAAGGAAGAACTTGAGGGCGGCCTCCAGCCGTCGCTCACCACCCCACAGGCCGATCAGGAAGTACATCGGGACCAGCAGCACCTCGAAGAACACGAAGAAGACGATGAGGTCGAGGGCAAGGAAGACTCCGATCAGGGCACCCTCCAGCAACAGCAGGGCGGCCATGAACTCCTTACGCCTCTCGGTCACGTTGACAGAGGCGAGGATCCCGATCGGGAACAGGAAGGCAGTCAGTGCCACCAGGAACAAGCTGATGCCATCGACCCCAAGGTGGTAGTCAATGCCCAGGTCCGACCAGATGGCAGTCTTCTCAACGAACTGGAAACCGGCGTCCCCGCTGTCGAATTCGACGACCAGGTAACCGGCCAACCCCAGCGTGAGCACACTGAGAGCGAAAGCAACCGGCACTACCAACTCGGCCCGGCGACGAGGGAGTCCGACAACCACCGCCGCCCCGGCGACGGGAAGCCAGACCAGAATCGAGAGAGCATTGAAGTCCACTAGATGACTCCCCTCGACACGAACCACATCAGCAGCGCGACGACGCCGGCAAATGTGACCGCCGCGTAATTGCGCACAAACCCGGTCTGTAGCGGACGAAGCCATCCACCGATGCGCCGAACGCCGCCCCCGACCGCCCGCACCGACCCGTCGATGATCTCGCTGTCCATCACGAAGGCGGTCCAGGCCGCCACCAGCTTGCCCGGCAGCACCAGGAAGTTGCCGATGATGTCGTCGACGTAGTAGCCGTTGGAAACCCAACGCCAGACCCCTGTGCGGCTCTGGGCGACCGGGGCCCGGTCGAAGGCCTCAGCGCCCCGGTACCGGCGGAAGGCAAAGAACGCCCCGAATGAGGCAGTAGCCACCGAGATCAGCGCCAGGATCCACGGAGTGCTCCCGGAGGGCAGGTGTGCCATCTCAATCGCCTCGAAGGACGGTTCCAGGAAGTGCTCGAAGGCGGGCTTGAAGGGGCCGTGGAATGGGGTGTTGAGGAGCCCGAAGAAGATGCTGCCACCGGCCAGGGCAACCAGCGGCAGAGTCATCACCGCGGGTGACTCATGGGGATTGACGCCGTCATCCCATCTCGCCTTGCCCCAGAACGTCAGGTACATCCACCTGGTCATGTACACCGCAGTCAGCAAGGCCGTCATCAGACCGAGCACCCAGAGGAACCGGAACCACCCGCCAGCGCCGAACGCCAGCGCCAGGATCTCGTCCTTCGACCAGAACCCAGCCAGAGGCGGGATCCCGATGATGGCCAGCCACCCGATGGCCATCGTGGCGTGGGTGAAGGGCATGGCCTTGCGCAGTCCTCCCATCTTGGCCATGTCCTGTTCACCGTTTAGAGCATGTATGACTGAGCCCGAACCGAGGAAGAGAAGAGCCTTGAAGAAAGCGTGGGTGAACAGGTGGAAAATGCCGGCGATGTAAGCGCCGGTACCGACCGCCAGGAACATGTAGCCGAGCTGGCTAATGGTGGAGAAGGCCAGGACTCGCTTGATGTCTCGCTGCATCAAGGCGATGGTGGCGGCGAAAAACGCCGTGAAGGCTCCGATAGTCGCCACTGTGGTCGCCGAGAAACTGGCGAGTTCGAACAGCGAGGCGGTCCGGGCCACCATGTAGACGCCGGCGGTGACCATCGTGGCGGCGTGTATGAGAGCCGAGACCGGTGTAGGGCCCTCCATGGCATCGGGGAGCCAGAAGTAAAGCGGGATCTGGGCCGACTTGCCGGCTGCCCCCAACAGCAGGAGGAGCGTGATCGTGGTGGCAGTTCCGGCCGTTACATAGCGGGCCGGCTCTTCGAGCACCGTCCCGTAGGTCAGGGAGTTGAAGTTGGCCAGGATCAGCATCAACCCGATGAGGAACCCGACGTCGCCGATCCGGTTGACGACAAAAGCCTTCTTGCCGGCGGCGGCCGCCGACGGCTTGGTGAACCAGAAGGAGATCAGCAGGTATGAGCTGAGACCGACCAGCTCCCAGCCGACAAACAACAAACCGAAGTTGTCTGCCAGCACCAGGATCAGCATCGAGGCTGCGAAGAAGTTCAGGTTGGTGAAGAAGCGCCCATAACGGGGATCACCGTGCATGTAGCCGATGCTGTAGAGGTGAATGAGTGCACCGACTCCCGTGACCGTCACGGTCATTACCGCCGACAAGGGATCCCACAACAGCTCAGCGTCCGCACCCAGTGACGGGATCCAATCGAACAAGTGGACCGCCTCGGCCTCGCCCGATCCGGTCACAAAGTCGGTGGCGGCGATAGCGGCATACAGGAATGCTCCACCGATGGTCCCGGTTGCTATCACTCCCGCCCACGGCTCGCCCAGCTTCTGACCGAAGAAGTGGAGAAACAGAGCTCCGGCCAGGGGAAGGGCAATGACGATCCAGATGTAATCGATCATCCGGTCATCCCTTCAGCACGGCCAGGTCATCAACCGACGCACTGGCTCGGCGGCGGAAGACGGCGATGATGATGGCCAGCCCGACCACGACCTCAGCGGCTGCCACCACCATTACGAAGAACACAGCCACCTGGCCGTTCAGATCGCCGGTGTGTCGGCCCACCGCCACAAACGACAGGTTCACCGCGTTGAGCATCAACTCGATGGACATGAACATGACGATGGCGTTGCGGCGCAGCATCATGCCGCCGGCTCCAATGACAAACAGAACCGCACCGAGCGAGAGATACCAACCCGCCGTTACCTCCAAGTCAGTCCCCCATTAGGGGGGAAGGTACCGCCGCCAAAGGCGGCGGTAGGGGGGCGTCCCCACCCCAAAAGACCCAG
>JBPCTX010000049.1:0-3167 GCA_051011455.1 Acidimicrobiia bacterium
CTGTCAGGCAAGGACGTCAGTTGAGCTTGACCGCCAGGGGCTCGAGCGGCTCGAGGATGAACTCGAATTGGCTTCCTTGACCCACCGGCAGCGGGGGAATGACGGAACCGGTGATGATGACATCTCCTCTTCGCAGCAACTGGCTGTATGCAGCCAACGTGTTCGCGACGGTGGTGACGATCCACGGGTATGGGCCGGTAATCGCCTCGAGTTGGTCGGTGGAGGCAACCTCGTTGCCATCCACATTCACCCGTGCCACCAATCCCGTGATGTCCAGGCCGGCGCGACCTTCGTCCGGGGGGCCGAGAATCACTGCCTTGTGAAAGATGTTTCCGGCCACAATCTCGGCAACATGGGCCGCGTCAACGGCCAGATCGATGTTGGCCAACTCAATCGCCGGTCCCACCCCGGCAATGGCGGCCCGGGCCTCGCTCTCGGTAGCGCCCGGCCCCAGGTCCTGACCCAGGTAGACGGCCACCTCGAACTCGACGATCCCGCGTTCCCAGTGGCCGGCCTCGACCTGGGCCCCGGTTTGGAGAACGGTGGCGTCGGTCAGAAAGCCCATCAAGGGGGCGGAGATCTGCATGAGATCGAGTGAGGCCGGGGCCCCGAATCCGACCTTCCAGCCAATCGGAGTGGCCCCGCTTGCCTCGAGGTCGCTGCGCAACCTCAACTGTCGCGGTTGACCGTCCTCAACCCGGGGGTCCTCCCAGGATGGTCTCATCCGATCGAGGTCTCGTCGACCTCGTATCCAGAGTCCTCGAGGGAGCCGCAGCCGCTCCACCCCCAAACCAGGACGACGTCCTCTTCTCCAGTGTTGTCGAAGCCGTGCCACTTGCCCCGCGGTGTCCAGATCACGTCACCTGCCTTGGCCGGCTCGGTTCCTTCGTCGAGGTAGATGTGTCCCGACCCACTGAGCACAATGAAGAACTCGTCGGCGTTGCGATGCAGATGGCGGTCGTGGCGGGCCCCGGGCGGGAGGACCGTCCAGCCGAGCAGAAAGTCGTCCGTGTTGGCCGTCGCCTTGTCGATCAGGAACTGGACCCGCATATCGATCCAGCCCTCGTCCTCGCGCAGCCCGCCGACGAGCGGCACGTCGTCACGGTTGGTGTGGAAGCGGACCGTCATGATCCGCCTGTCAGCATGTGATAGACGTCGAACACCGTCACGAAGTCCCGGTGGTCGATTCCCAGTCCCCGGCAGGCGTTGAGTAACTCGTTGGCCACGGCTCCGAGTGGCGCAGGCGAGCCTTGCCGCCGCGCCACCTCCAGGGCGAGCAGCATATCCTTCTGTTGCAGGGTCACATCTGCCAGCGGCTTGTCGGGCATGTCGAGGATGAACGGGCCGCGATACCCCATCACGGGGGAGGCGACCACACTTCTGAGCATTGAGTCAACTGCTACGGACCGGTCGACGCCTCCCTTCTCGGCCAGGGCCACCGACTCGCAGAAAGACACCATCTGCACGATCAGCGTCAGGTTGATCGCAACCTTCATTTGCACAGCGGAGCCGGACTCACCGATGTAGGCCACTTTCGATCCGATGTCGTACAACACGGGTTCGACCTTCTCGTAGCTTCCACGGTCTCCGCCAACCATGGTTGAGGCGGTGCCGGCCAGTACGGTCACCGGGCTTCCTGACAGGGGAGCGTCCAGCATCGCCAGGCCTCGCTCGGAGAAGGCAGCCCCGATCGCCCTGCTCTCGAGTGGATCGATGGTGCTCATGTCCAGATACACGCCTTCGGCCGCCAAACCCGAGATAACACCGTCGTCCCCGAGTGCAATCGATCGCACGGCAGCGGCATCGGTAACCATGGAGAAGACCACGTCGGAGGACCCGGCCACCTCACCAGGGGAATCGGCCCAGGCCATGCCATAGGCGATGAGCGGGTCGGCTTTCGAGCGAGTCCGATTCCATCCGGTGACTTCATGACCGGCATCGATCAGCCGGGGCACTATCACCTCACCCATGTCCCCCAGGCCAATCCAACCTAACTTCACGGAACAGCTCCGTTCGTTCGTCTTTGCTTGTCTGTCAGACGGTACCGCACCGTCACTGTGCGAGGCGTTGCCCGGGTAGGATTCCCCTCCCAGCGACTTGGAGCGGTGCATGCCATACATCAGCTATCCGGATTTGGACGATCTGGCCCCCGAGGACAGAGCGATCATCGAATATGCCCGGGTGCACTCAACGCCCCGGCCCGAGAGCCAGACCATCCGGTCTCATGTGCCGGCCGTTCTCCAGACGTTCACCAACACATGGCGCAGCACGTTTGCCGATGGTGTCCTCGATCACGAGATCAAGGAGATGTGCCGGGTTTACGTGTCGCAATCAATCGACTGTGATTATTGAGGCGTGCAACGATCTGTCCAGGCTGGACAGAAAGGCCTCACCGAAGCTGACTACGACGAACTGCTGAGGTTCGAGGACTCCGACCGGTTCAGTGAGCGCGAGAAGGTGGCGCTGCGATACACCTCGGCCATCCTGTGGGATTCCTCGATCGCCGACGAGAAGCTGTGGGAGCAGCTTCATCATCACTTCACAGAACCGGAGCTGGTCGAGTTGGGCTTCTTCATCGCGCTGACCAGCGGTCAGCAACGCTGGATCAAGACCCTGGGAATCGGTCACCAGGAAGTGCTTGGGGACACGAACGTAGGCCTGACGGCCACCAGCGGAAGCTGACGGCGACTCACCACGGTCGCCAGCGCGCAACTCGCATCGTTGGGGATGGATCTGACCGCCTCCCGACCGGATGAGGCCAAAAGCCCCCAGACGGCATGACCTAGGCTCGATACGATCGACCGAACGACCTAAGGAGCCGTGATGTCGCAAGCTGTTGAGGCGGTATCTATTCCCACATCCATGACGGCGCTGGCACTGCTGGGCCCGGACCAATTCGAGGTCACGGAGGTGGCGGTTCCTGAGGCCGGTCCCTATGAGGTGCTGTGTGAGGTTCACTCGGTGGCGATTTGCGGCACGGACAAGGAAATCATCTCGGGCAACCTGCTCCACAAGGGATGGCCGGGCTCCTACCCCTACACACCGGGGCACGAGTGGTCGGGCGTGATAGTGCAGGCCGGGCCCGGTGCCGCCGAGCTCGGCTACCAGCCGGGTGACCGGGTGGCGGGTACCGCCCACGACGGCTGCGGCCACTGCCGGATGTGTGC
>JBPCTX010000050.1:0-3572 GCA_051011455.1 Acidimicrobiia bacterium
GAGGCGACGTAGAGGAAACCGACGAGCGTGTCCTCCATCGTCGAATCGGGAAGAAGCGCTCCCGCCGTAGCCCCGATCGCGGCGGAGAGGAGCACCAGTGGGAATCGGCTCGCGGAACTACTGCCGACACTGACGAGCTGCTCGATCGACGGGAGTCTCATGATCTCGACCTATGCATGGGGTGAGGATGCGACTTGACCATGGCGCCAGGCCGGCGCCGCCGGGTCACTCGACCTGGACGTGGATCGTATTCCCTTGAACGTAGACCATCGAGCCCGCAGGCATGATCGTCCGGCCGTCCACTTCGATCGATCCGAAGCTGCCGTCTTCCTTGCGCTGGAACACGTAACGGATCGCGCCGTTGTGCAGATCCGCGCCCGAGACATCCTCGAACGACATCTCGTTCGCCGTGATGACCAGCCACTTCGTCATGCTTAGCTCCCCTGCAGATATTCGGGTCCACCGATGACCGTTCAATAACCTACGTCCGGGGATCGTGACCGGCGACCGACAGCCTCTCTGGCACAATTCTGGCCCTATCTCTCGCTCTCGGCGAACGAGTGCTCGTGGCGAAGGAGGGCTGGCCTGCGACATCTGAGTCACCCGGTCACGGTGCTGGTGGCCCTGGTCATCAGCCTGGGCTGCAGCGACGATGGCCCCGCCGGGCCGGGTTTACCGGAAGTTCCGACCGGAGAGGTGGCTACGTTCACTGCACAGTTGAACGAGCACCGCGAGTCGGTTGGATGTGGAGAACTCGTATGGCATTCCGCCACGGCTGACGTGGGGTACGCCCACAGTCAGGACATGCAGGATCGGGGATTCTTTTCACACACCAACCCGGATGGCGACAGCCCGTGGGATCGTCTCGCGGAGGGTGGCGTGACATGGAACGGACCCGCGGGCGAGAACATCGCCATGACGTCAGGTGGTGCGGAGTCCGCGTTCCAGCTGTGGATCAACAGCCCTGGCCACCGGGCGAACATCGAGAACTGCGCCTTCTCGCACCACGGCGTGGGGCTGTCCGGCTCCTACTGGACGCACGTGTTCATCACCAACCCGGACTGAGCCTACCGGGCGCAACCGGACCGGCCTTCAGGAAGGCCGCTCGATCTCGCTGATCCGACGGATGTCGATGGTCGAACCGCCGGATTCTGTTTCCTCGAGGATTTTGACGAAACGCGCACCGAAGACGACTTCGTCGGCTACGTAGGACCCTCTCCCTCGCACCACCTGCGAGTAGATCTCGGCCGTAGCGGCGACCTGGACCAGAAACTCCGCATGAGCATCCAGGAGCCGGGCCGCATCCCAGCCGTAGAGAGGACTGCTCTCGTCGATCGGATGGACCACGGTCCAATGCATCGGGAAGAACGTGATGTGGCCTCGTTCCAGCTCGAGTGTTTCGAACTGTCGCTTGCGGTTCGCCCCGTCGCCATCGAGCCATGAGAACAACACCCGTACCGAAGCGTCCACCAGGTCACGCCGGCTGCCGTTCGCGATTCTGAACATGAAGCCGGTTATGCCGCGGTAGGGAGCCACGACCGCCTGCTCGCTGAACCTGAGGTCGGCCGTCGGCCTCGAAAGCCGAGAGAAAAGCAGAGCCGCCATGACGGCGAAGCCGGCCAGGCCAACGAAAGCTTCGACCGCGACGACCAGGTTAGCGGCAGTAGTCGCCGGGGCTAGCGTCCCGTATCCCACGGTCGTGGAAGTGTGAACGCTGAAGAAGAACGCTTCAGCGAACCGTCCCAGGGCGGATGATGCCGTCGTTCCGTGCAGGGCTTCGGGACCAAGGGCCAGGTAGACGAAGGCGAAGAAGAGATCGAGGGAAAAGTACCCGACAAGGGCCAGCAGATAGAATTTGCGCCAGCTGATCGTCGCCAGGCTCTCGTAGAGCGGTACCGACCGGAGACGCGGAAAGCCGTGACGGCCGGAGTTGTATGTCCCGTCCCTGTTCAGAAGGCGGCGGGAGTCCCGGGCCACCGTCTCACCGAAACCGAGGTCGCGCACCTCGTCCGGATCGAGACGGGTGAAGGGATCGCGGTGTTCGGACATCCCTGTCTCCTGCCTGCGAGTCACAGTTTCCATGCTGCGAGATCAGACAAGATCGGGGATGGCGACTCTCGCTGGCAGGGAGTCTAGCCCATCACACCAGGGCGACAAGCTCCTCGTTCTTCATGTCGCCGAGGGTCCGCTTGGGAGGCAAATCTACGACCTTTGCACCGTGAGTCAGGCTGTGAAGCGACACCCGACCGAGGGGTTCTTCGTTCCGGGTGGGGGTCTTCTCGACCGGGTGGGCGATCCAGACTTCGCCGGCTCCGTCCTCGAATCTGCGTTTTCGAGGCAGAAGAGAGAGGCGCTCGATCTCCTCCTCGGAAAGGTCCTCCAGTTCCGTCTCCAGCTCAAGCGACATTCGGTTGACCGCATTCTCGGGATCTTGGAAGCCCAGTCGTTTGCCCGTGACATCCGACTTGGGCCACGTACGAAGCTCCCTCAGCTTCCAGTCCCAGGTGCCCGACCGGGTCTTTATGGTGCCTTCTTTTTCTTCCAGTGCCATCTCAGTACCGCCTGACGTGTTCGAGAGAATGCTCCCTAATATAACCAATACCCGCAAGGGGGCTGAATGTGACCGTGGGCAGTGTGTCGGATTGGGCATTCGCCTCGGCGCAGGAGGGCCTAGTAGCCGGGCCAGCCTTCCCTTTCTCCGATCAACTGGACGATCGCTCCGGCCAATTCCAGTCCGTTGTCGCTGTTCGTGAGGATGACCACGCCGTAGCCGGCCGTTCGGTGCGCCAGCATGCGGCCGCGGAATCCGTCATTGGCGCCGCCGTGCCCAAAATACGGTTGGCCTCGGTGCACCCACAGATCGAAGCCGAGGCCGTAGTCGCGTTTGACCTCCGTCAGCAACAGCTCAGCGCTCTCTCTGCTGAGAATCCTGTTCGACTCGCCGCGAAGCGACAGCTGCAGCTCGATGAGGAAGCGAGCCAGGTCCGAAGGAGTCGTCCACAGCCCCCCCGCTGCGATCTCAGGATAGATGTGGTGACCTCCTGGCACCGGCGTGCCGTCCGCGTAGTAGCCCGAGGGAAGCGAGTCCCTCAGTCCCACCGGGATGGGTTGTTCATACGTGCTGCTCGCCATTCCGACCAACAGCAGCACCCTCTCCCGGATGAACGCGGGGAACAAAGCCCCCGTGGCATCCTCGACCGCCTGCTGCATTACGAGGTAGCCCCCACCAGAGTAGCTGAACTCACGGCCGGGGACCTGGACGACCACGATCGGAGGCGAGTTCGCTGGAGGTTCGCCGTTCAGGATCTGAATCAGTGTCGGTAGCGGTTCTGTGTAGCGGTAGCCCCGACAGCCGCTGACCGCCATCCCAGCCGTGTGACTGAGCAGTCTCCTCAGCGTGACGTGCTCCGAGGCCTGCAGGGCATTGTCCGGAACCTGCCACGAAGTGAGGTAGTCGTTGACGTCCGCGTCGAGGGACACGACGCCTTCCTGAGCCAGGCCGAGCACACCGACGGAAGCGACGCCCTTGCTCATGGAGGCGGCCTGGAACAGGGTCTGCTCGGTTACCGGCT
>JBPCTX010000051.1:0-11278 GCA_051011455.1 Acidimicrobiia bacterium
AGGATCTTGCTGTCTTCGCCCATGGCTGCCTCCTCAGTGAACGAAGGGACTGAGCACATCCCTGGCGACGAGGAAGCCTCGCTTGACTAGCTCGTCGGTGGCCTCGAAGTCGCGGTCCTCATGCTCGATGATGATCGGACCGTCGTAGCCGGCCCGGTAGAGAGACCTGAACACCACGGCCCAGTCGACGTCTCCCAATCCCGGCAGCCGGGGAATCTGCCAACCGATACCGGTAGAGGCGCTCCCGTACTCATAGAGCCCTCCCTGGTCGATCATCACGTCCTTGGCCTGGAAGAAGTAGAAGCGCTCCCCGAATTCGAGGATGGCCCGCTCAATGTCGATCATCAGCCAGACAAGGTGCGATGGGTCGAAGTTGAGACCGATCGTCTCCCCGAACTCCTCGAACATCCGCCGCCAGATCCGCGGGTTGTAGGCGACGTTGTGACCCGACGGCCACTCGTCCCGCGAGAAGATCATCGGGCAGTTCTCAATTGCGATCCTGACCCCGTTCTCCTCGGCGTGCGAGATGATCTCGGGCCACACCCTGGTCGCCTTCTCCCAGTTCTCATCCTGGGACAGAGCTGCATCGGCCCCGATGAAAGTGTTCACCACGCCCACGCTCATCTTGCCGGCGGCCGTGATCACCTTCTTCAGGTGATCGATAACCATCCGGGCGTGCTCATCGTCGGGATGAAGCGGATTCGGGTAATACCCCAGCCCCGCCACCTCGAGACCCTTGGCATTGATGCCGGCGACCAGTTCCGAAGCCTGGGCATCGGAAATCCCATCGACATCGATATGGCTGGTTCCCGCATACCGGCGAGTGTCGCCACTCGACGCCGGCCAGCACGCGATCTCAATAGTGGTGAACCCGTTGTCTGCGGTCCAGTCGACGACCTCGTCCAGGGGTGTCTCAGGGAACGGCGCAGTCAGTAGTCCTAGCTTCATCCTCTCCTCCTCATCTTTCTATGGTCGCCCACTGCTGGGTCTGGTGGCTCTTGGCGATGGCGTCGGTGACGAGCACCGCATCGTGTCCGTCGGCGAAACTTGGATAGTCCGGATTCTCGGCCGGCGAACCCTTGGCCACGTCGGCGTAGACCCGGGAGAAGAGAGCCCTGAAGGTGTCGGGGAAGCCCTCGACGTGCCCACCGGGATAGGCCACCAGTCCGGCTGCTTCCGGCAGGTAGAGGCCGGCATCTCGACCCAGCAATTCGTTGGGGCGTCCCCGGTGTCCGATGAAGAGGTCGTCGGGTTCCCCCGAGAACCAGCGCAGGGCAGACTGGCTGCCCGCGACCTCGTACCGGAGAGAGTTCTTCTGACCGGCCGACACCTGGGAAATGGTGACCGCACCCCGGGCCCCGTCTTCCAGCCGCAGCAGGATCCCGGCCGCGTCGTCGCTGCTCATCTCCTCGGCTACCAACTCATCGTCTGTGGAGACCGCGGCGAACGTTTCGACCGGTCCGGCCGGATGTCGTCGCACTGGCACGAGGGTGTGAAGGTCCGCCATGACCTCGACCACTCGCCGACCCGAGATGAAGCGGGTCAGGTCCAGCCAGTGCGACCCGATGTCGGCCACCGCCCGCAGCTGCCCTGCCTCTTCGGGCTGGAGTCGCCAATTCCAGTCGGTTTCGAGCAGCAGCCAGTCCTGGTGGTAGGAGCCGGTGACGAAGCGCGGCTCTCCAATCTCACCGGCGGCCACCATGGCCATCGCCTGATGGTTGGCCGGGTAGAAACGAATGTTGAAACAGACTGCGTTGACCAGCCCGGCTGCGCTCGCACGGGCCACCAGATCTGCCGTGTCTTCGGAGTTGAGCGCGAGCGGTTTCTCGCACACCACGTGTTTGCCGGCGGCGAGGACCGCCCGTACTTGTTCGGCATGGGCGTAATTGGGGCTGGCAATGTGGATGATGTCGATGCCGGGATCGGCCGCCATCTCCTCGACGCTGTCGTAGATCCGGTCTATCCCAATCGAGTCCGCCTTGGCCTGGGCCCGCTCCGGTGTTGACCCGACCAGTCCGGCCACTTCGACACCCAACCGCCTTAGAGCCTCGACGTGGGCGGCACCGATGAAGCCCACTCCCACCACACCGGCCTTGATTTCGTTGAATGGCATATCCGTCCACTCCTTCCAGGCCGAGGCTAGACCGACGTTCTCACCGGCGGCGAAATGGCGCGACGAAAAGAGAACGTTTGCCATCTCCACCCTACCCGGCTGAGAAACCGGGACCGCCCTCGCCGGGAACCGGGAGTGACACAAACGGCGAGCCTTGGTAGTGTCGCGGAAGACCGGGTCGTCATATGCACGAACCCGGCTCCAAATCTCAGGAGGAAATCTCAAAATGACCAAAGTTAGATGGTTTGCCATGCTGCTGGCGTTCGCGCTGGTAGCGGCAGCTTGTGGAGGCGATGACGAAGGTAGTAGCAGTGACAGTTACACCATCGGATACTCGAACGGTGGAGGCGTAGGCAACGGCTTCCGTGAGGAGCAGGTCTGTACGGCCAAGGCCGAGGCCCTGGCTTCCGGGCAGGTCTCCGAGCTCATCACGATCCACCGCAACACCGACGCGGCCGGACAGCTCGCGGACATCCGTGACCTGATCGCGGCCGACGTCGATGCCATTGTGTTCAATCCCAACGACCCCGACGCCCTCAACCCGGCGCTCGAGGAAGCCAACGAAGCAGGCATCCGCACAATCGCCGTCGACCAGTTCGTGACAAACACAGACACTTACCAACTGTTCAACCATCAGGTTGACTACGCCTACCTGGGTGCCAAATGGTTGTTCGAGCAGCTTGGCGGTTCAGGCACGGTGTACTACATGCGTGGATTCGCCGGTGCTGGGGCCGACGACGATCGCCACACAGGCTTCCTGAGGGCGCTCGATGAGAACCCGGGCATCGAGGTCGTTCCTTCGGTAGACGGCGTTCACACCGGTTGGGATGTGGCGACCACCGTCCAGCTGATCAATGACTTCATTGCCAGTGGTCAGTACGACGAGATCGACGGCATCTGGACGTCCGGCATGGACTCCCAGGTCGTTGACGCCATCCAGCAGGCCAATCTTGAGTTTGTTCCGATCGTCGGTGCCGACCTTGGCGCCTTCGTCGCACAGCTCCTCAACGATGCGGGCTCGTTCGACGGTCTCGAGGGAGCAGCAGTGACCAATACCGCAGCGGTGGGTGGAGCCGGCATCGGCCTGGCGCTGAAACTGCTCAACGGCGAGTCGGTTGATGTTGCTTCAGATGCTGCCCAGCCGAACACCGTCCTGCTGACGCCGGTTCTGGCCGACAACGTCAGCGACAGCGGCTCGGATCTGCTGAGCTCGTGGCAGGTGGACGGACTCGATCCGCTGTGGCCACTCGGCCTCCAGATCGAGGGCTTCACGACCTACACGCCCGAGCAGGCTGTGGCTTGCAAGGGCCCCGGCGAGTAACAACTAGCCAGATTGGTGAAGAGCTGATGCGCCGGCAAATCGTCGGCGCATCAGCTCTTCCCATCTACTAACTTGCTCCGAGATGACCGTCACGACCACTGAGTACCTGCTCGAGGCGACGGACGTCTCGAAGCACTACGGGGCGGTCGTCGCACTGAATTCGGCCTCGCTTCGAGTACGTCCCGGTGAAGTGCACGCCCTGATGGGTGCCAACGGTGCCGGCAAGAGCACCCTGGTCAAGGTCCTGACGGGTGCGGTCCGGCCCGATGGGGGGACGATCACGGTACGCGGCAGCGAACGGGCCGCCCACTCACCCGCCGAAGCCCGCCGTGGCGGCGTGATCTCGGTCTACCAGGAACCGGCACTGATTCCTGACCTGGACATATCGTCCAACCTTCGCCTTACCGAGACCCCCCTCGCTCCATTTCGTGACTGGGTAGAAGAACTCGGCCTCGAACCACTCGATCTATCGGAACTGGCCAGAAACCTGCCACTGGCAACGCTCAGGATCATCGATCTGGCCCGAGCTCTCGCCATTGAGCCCGAGGTGTTGATGCTCGACGAGATGACGGCCGCCCTGCCGGCCAATCTCACCGAGCGCGTCCTCGAAGTGGTCAACGAGCAGCGCGGTGGGGACCGCGCCATCGTCTTCATTTCTCATCGCATGATCGAGATCGAATCCGTCTGCGATCGGGCGACGGTGCTGAGAGAAGGCGACACGGTGGGAGTGGTCGACGTGACCCCGGATTCCGCCGACGAAATCGTCGAACTCATGCTGGGTGAAGTCATCGCGCAGATGCCGACTCAACAGAGTCAACCAGCTGCAGATTCGCAGCCCGCCGACGGGCGGCCCCGCCTGGAGGTACGCGGCCTGGCGTCGAGCCGGCGCCTCCACGACGTCTCTTTCGATCTTCATCCCGGCGAGGTGCTCGGGGTGGTTGCTCTGGAAGGCCAGGGCCAGGATGAGCTCTTCAACATCCTGGCTGGCTCCGACCGCCCCACCACCGGGGATGTCCTGGTGGACGGAACCGAAGTCTCCTTCCGACATCCCGCCGACGCAATCAAGGCCGGGCTCGTGTACGTTCCGGCCGACCGGGCCGAGGCGCTTCTGATGCAACGCTCGGTGCGCGAGACCATCGCGCTGCAGTTCAGTGTTCGCATGCGCAAGTGGGGCCTTATTCGAGGCAAGAGCGAGAAGCCCAAGGTCGACGCCGCCATCGAGACCCTGCAGATCGACACCCGGGCTCAGAACGAGGTACGCCAACTTTCTGGAGGCAACCAGCAGAAGGTGACCATCGCCCGCTGGGTGGCTGGTGGAGTCCAGACCATGCTGTGTTTCGATCCGACCCGTGGAATCGACGTCGGCACCAAGCATCAGATCTACTTGCTGTTGAGGGATCTGGCACAAGCCGGCGCAGCCGTCCTGCTCTACACGTCAGAACTGAGCGAGATCCAACTGGCCTGTGACCGGGCGATAGTGATCTTCGGTGGCGAGGTGGTGGCAGAGATCGACGCGGCCGAAGCCGACGAGGCCACCCTGATGCGGGCCGCCCACAATCTCGGCTCAGAAGCGAACCTGCCTACCGGAGCCGCCGACGAGGCGCCAGACGACCCGGACTCACCAGAGGAGAGCGGCTCGTGAGCGCCACGACAGAGACCGTTGCAACGCCAATGGCTCGCCCGATGGCGCTGCTCATAGCGGCGGCACGTCGCAATGCCTGGACCCTGAGCCTGATGGCGATCCTGGCTCTCCTATTCACCTACACCAAGATCATCCAACCCTCCTATGGCCCGAACGGGATACGAGGATTGGCGGTCTCCGTATTGCCGCTGGCGTTCGCAACGGTCGCCCAGACCTACGCAGTGATCGCCCGAGGTATCGACCTGTCGGTTGGCTCGATGATGGCTTTGACGAGCGTTGTCGCGGCCAGCGCTATGGACGGCCGCGGTGAAGGTTTCGCTTTTGTCGTAATCATTGCGGTTCTCCTGCTGGGCTGTTTGCTGGGCGCCATCAACGGCACCCTGATTGTGCTTACCCGGGTGCCGGACATCGTGGTGACACTGGCGATGCTGTACGTATGGGCCGGCTTCGCGTTGCTCGTCCTCAAGGCGCCTGGTGGTGGCTCCGCCGACTGGCTGCTCGACCTGACCCGCGGAACACTGTTCAACCAATGGGTGCCCAGGGCGGGGGTGCTCCTGCTGGTCATCGTCGCTCTGATCGCCATCCCGGTGGGGCGATCACGTCTCGGCCTGTCGTTGTATGCGATCGGCAGTGATCCCCTGGCCGCGTACCGGAGCGGCGTGTCGGTGACGCGGACCAAGATCTTCTCCTACACGCTGACCGGTCTGTTTTCGGCGCTGGGGGGTCTGAGCCTCACCGCCAGCACCGGCATCGGCACTCCCGTTCCGGGACCGTACACGCTCCCGAGCGTGGCAGCCGTGGTGCTGGGCGGCGTGAGCCTGGCGGGTGGCCGAGGAACCATCGCCGGGCCAATTGTCGCCGTCGTGATCCTCTCTCTGATCCGGACGGACATGACCTTCCTGAACGTCGACACCAACATGGCCACCGTTCTGCAGGGTGTGATTCTGGTCGGAGTGGTCATGATCGGCAGCTTCATCCAACTTCGGAGAGACCGATGAGCGAAGTTTCCAGCCCCCCGGTCGAGTCGCCGAAGCGTGTTTCGGCTGAAGGATTGCGGAAACTCATTCGCGATCATCAGCTCGTCCCGCTCCTCATCATGCTCGCCTTCCTTGTGCTCCTGAGCGAGATCATCCGTCCCGGGATCGTCAGCCTGAACTGGAGCGGGGTCATGGTCCGGGCAGCCATCCCGCTGGCGATCCTGGCCGGATGTCAGACATTGACGATGCTGACGGCAGGTATCGACCTCTCAGTGGGGGCGATCGCATCGATGGCTGGATTCCTGGTGGCGACCTTGGTGGGCGATTACGGGCTGGGCGCGGCCATCGTCATCGCTTTGTTGGCCGCGGCCGCAGTCGGCCTCATCAGCGGGATCGGGGTCGGGGTCCTGGGTGTTCACCCGCTCATCATGACCCTGGGCATGAGCCTGGTGGTGCTGGGGTCTACCAATGTCGTGCAGGTTCGGAGGGTGCAGACGGGGGCGGGGGTGCCGGACGCTTTCCGCACACTCGGCGCCGACATGGCAGGCGACATCCTGCCCTACAGCCTGCTGGTTTTCGTACCGCTGGCGGCGCTTATCATCTTCTCCCTCAACCGGACCGGATACGGCCGGCTCCTCTACGCCATTGGAGACAACCCGGAAGCGTCCCGCCTCTCGGGCACCCGATCGTGGCAAGTGTTGATCGTCCTCTATGTGATATCGGCGGTGCTGGCCGGCGTCGCGGGATTCCTCTTGTCGGGATTGACCAACGCCGCCAGCGTGACCCTGGCGGATTCGGCGGTGCTGCCTTCAGTGGCGGCGGCTGTGATCGGGGGGACGTCGATCTTCGGCGGCCGCGGCAGCTACGGGGGAACGCTGATCGGCGCGCTGATTCTCACGGTCATCACGTCGATTCTCTCTTCGCTTGGCTACCCGGAGGCCATCCGCCAGATCCTCTTCGGAGCGATCATCGTCCTGGTAGCAGCCGCCTACACCCGCATCACGTCGGCGGCCTGACCCTCCGGTTCAGCTCGTCAGTGCCCGGTTGGCCGGGATGTCGTAGATGTGGTCCCAGGGGCGAACCCGCTCGAACGCCGCCGCCGCCGCCAACACATCGACATCGGCCCCGCGTCGCCCGATCACCTGCAGTCCGACGGGCAGCCCGTCGGATAGCCCGGCCGGCAGCGAGATCGCCGGTGAGCCCGTGTAGTTGGTGAAGTAGGTCATGCACCACCCGATCAGAGGGTCGACTTCAACTCCGTTGATTTCGGTCGGACCACGGGTCTCGCCGTTGTCGAGGTTCTCGACAGGCATGCAAGCCAACGTGGGCGACACCAGCACCTGGTGATCGGCCAGCACCGACGCCAGCGCGTCGAATACCTGTGTGCGCTTGGAG
This sequence comes from Acidimicrobiia bacterium, assembly GCA_051011455.1. Taxonomy (GTDB): domain Bacteria; phylum Actinomycetota; class Acidimicrobiia; order Spongiisociales; family SHLN01; genus SHLN01. Next base: position 7,449 of record JBPCTX010000051.1, read on the forward strand.
TTGTCGTCGAAGTACTCCATCGCCGACATCGACGCGACGTGATCGAGCCAGCGAAGGAACTCGGGCGGGAGATCGGACCGGTGCTCTCCCAGAATGTCCAGTCCGCCGGCCGCCAGGTTGGAGAATCCGTCGAGACTGAGTGGCACGATCAGACGGCACCACAGGTCGGCCAACTCCCGCTGGTCGATTTCGATGTCGATGTCGACCTCGACCACCGAAGCCCCCGCTTCCTCGAATGCCATTACGGCTTCCTCGACAACAGCAGCCACCTCCGGCTGGACCGGATAGACGCCGAGGTCGGGTGAGTAGGCGATCGTCCACCCTTCGACACCTTGCTCCAGGCCCGTCGTGAAGTCGGGCGTGTCGAGAGCACAGAAAGGATCGGCGGGATGCGGTCCCGCCAGTGCACTCATAGCCAGTGCGGCATCGGCGACATTCCTGGTGATCGGGCCCTCGTACACGAAGGGCGACACGCCCGAGAAGGCGTTCGGCCGCATAACGGTGGGAACTCGGCCGGCTGAGGGCTGAAACCCGACCACCCCGCACCAGGCGGCCGGAATGCGAATCGATCCACCGCCGTCGGTGCCTTCAGCTATCGAAACCAGGCCATCGGCCACCACCGCCGCCGAACCGCCCGAGGACCCACCGGTGTTGAGCCGGGTGTCGAACGGGTTACGGGATGCTCCGAAGAGGTAGTTGTCGCAGGCTCCCCGAAAACCCATCGCCGGGCTGTTGCCCTTCCCGATGATGATGGCGCCGGCCGCCTCCATCCGCTCCGCCCAAATGCAGTAGGCATCAATCGAAAAGTCGGCCATGGCCGGAATCCCGCCGAAGGTAGCCGGCCACCCGGGCTTGAAGTCGAACAGGTCCTTCATCACGACGGGCACTCCCCGCAGAGGACCGCCCGGCTCACCGGCCGCCACGGCCTCCTCGGCCGAACGGGCCGACTCCAGCGCCTCGTCGAACCCCCGATAGACGAGGGCGTTGAGGCTGGGCTCCCGCTCTTCGATCACCCGCAGCGTCTCCTCCATCACCTCGACCGGCGACAGCCGGCCAGCGGCGATGTCGCCGGCCAGGTCGGTGGCCGAGCGGTACATCAGGTCCATTCCTGCCATGATTCCTCCTCTTTTCGGCCCCATGGCGGTTCGCCGCCGGACGCCCGTCCCTCCATGGTAATCGTTTACATTGGCGAGGTAGTCTGGGCGAATGGTACCGAAGCAACCGGAGTCACCATCCGCATCCGGCAAGGCACCACCGTCCCTGCACGATGTTGCCGGGCTGGCGGGAGTGTCAGTGGCCACCGCCTCGCGCGTCCTCTCCGGATCCAGCCATCCCGTGAGCGACAAGACCCGCGCGAAAGTTCTGGCGGCCGCCGAGAGCCTCTCGTTCGTGCCCAACCGGCTGGCGCGAGCGCTGGTCACAGCCAGATCGCAGACCGTCGGTGTCATCGTGCACGACATCTCCGACCCCTACTTCGGAGACATCGTGAAGGGGCTCGAAGACGGCATCCACGCCGACGACTACCGGCTCTTCGTGGCCAGCTCGGATCGCGATCCGGACAAGGAACTGAACTACGTCCGGGCCTTCGATGCCTATCAGGTAGACGCAATCGTCTTCGCCGCCAGCTCGTTCACGGACCCCGACTACATCGCCGAGCTTCAGCGACTGGCGGCGCGCTTCCAGGGGCGGGGAGGTGTGATAGTTCAGCTGTCCGATCACTTCCTCGAAGGGCCCCGGGTCCGGTTCGACAATCGGCGGTCCGCAGCCGACATGGTCGGCTATCTGGCCGGCCGCGGCCATACAAGGATCGGCTACATCAGCGGACCGCCCGATCTGGCCGTGTCGCGAGTCAGGCTCGCCGGATTCGAAGCCGCAGTCGCTGAGCTCGGGCTCAGCGCCGGGCCCGAGTACGTCGTCGACGGGCGATTCAACGTCGAGGGAGGCCGGGAGGCGATCGCAAGGCTGCTGGAGCAGGTCGATGTGACGGCGGTACTGGCCGCCAACGATCTCATGGCGATCGGAGCAACCCGCCAGCTCTTGTCCGCCGGCCGCGCAGTGCCGGATGAAATCTCCGTCGCCGGGATCGACGATATCGCCATCGCCGAGTATGGCCCGGTCCCTCTCACGACGATGCGGATCCCTACCTACCAGGTAGGGATGCAAGGTGCTTCGCTCCTCCTTGAAGCGCTTGGCGGCGGCGATCCCGGGGACGCGCGGCTCGAAGGCGAGATCGTCGAGCGGGAGTCGGTTGCCGACTTCAGACCGGATTGAGTGCGTCTCAAAGTCTTTTGACGCGCCCATGCCTACTGGGTATCGTTCCACGGTAATCGTTTTCCGACCCCCGTGAGAAAGGTGCCCTGCTGGCTGCTTCTGTGTTTTCCCCTGAGGCTCTGAAGGGCCAGGTCATCCTGGTGACCGGCGCCAGTCGGGGTATCGGCGCCGAAATCGCCGCGGCCGCGGCCGGAGCCGGCGCCGATATCGCGGTCGGCTATCTCGAGGACAGCAAGGGTGCCGAAAGCTCGGTGGCAAGGGTGCGCTCACTGGGCCGGGAGGCCCACGCGTTTGCCGCCGACGTCCGCGACGAGACCCAGGTAAACGCCATGGTGGATGCGGTGCTCGCGAGGTTTGGAAGGATCGATGGACTGGTGAACAACGCCGGCGTCATCGCCGACAGCCAGGTTGTCGACATGACGACCGATGAATGGAAACGAATGATCGACGTCGACCTGACCGGCGCCTTCATGTGCAGTCGGGCCGTTCTCCCCGGCATGCTGGACCGAGGATCAGGGTCCATCGTGATGATCTCTTCCCGGCTCGGCCAGATCGGGTTCGCGGGCGTTGCCCACTACTCCGCTGCCAAGGCAGGGATTCTGGGACTGGTCAAGTCGCTCGCCAAAGAAGTGGGTCCGCAGGGCGTGCGCGTCAATGCAGTCGCGCCGGGCGTCACGATCACCGACATGGGAGCCGAGGTCATGGACGGCGAGGTGGGGCGCCGCCGCCTGGCCGAGCTTCCCGCCGGGCGGTTTGCCGCCGCCGCCGAGGTGGCTGAAAGCGTCGTGTTCTTGCTCACCGACGCCGCCTCGCACTACTACGGCCAGACTCTTTGCCCCAACGGCGGCGGTCACATGCCATGAACCGAGCCCCGAGGTGCACGACATGAGATTGGTGACGGCCGCCGACGCCGTCCGGGCGGTGCCCGACGCCGCGACGGTGATCATTGGAGGGTCCGGCGCCGGTCACGCTCTCCCCCAGCTCTTCATCGACACCCTGGCCGACGTTTACCAGTCAGACGGGGCTCCCAGGGACCTCACGACCGTGCGGGTGGTCGGCATCGGAGACTTCGCCGACCGCGGGTTCTCTCAGCTGGCTCTGCCCGGGTTGATGCGGCGCACCATCGGCTCCAACATCGGAAACGAGCCGAGCCTGGGAGCTCTGATTGAGAATGGCGAGGTCGAGGCTTACTCGTTCCCGCAGGGCGTTCTCTCCCAGTTGTGCCGTGAGATTGCGGCCGGCCGGCCCGGGCTGCTCACCGCGGTCGGGCTCGACACCTACGTCGATCCCCGCCACACCGGAGGCAAGCAAGGCACCGCCACCGAGGACCTGGTCGAGGTGGTAGAGCTGAACGGCGAGGAATGGCTCTTCTTCAAGGCCTTCCCGATCGATGTCGCCGTAATCCGTGGCTCGGTCGTTGACGAGGACGGGAACCTGACCATGGACGACGAAGCGGTCAAGGGCGAGATGCTGGCCATGGCTATGGCGGCCCGCAACTCCGGAGGCATCGTTATCGCCCAGGCCAAGACTCTGGCGGCGGCTAAGAGCCTGCCGGCCCG
>JBPCTX010000052.1:0-6692 GCA_051011455.1 Acidimicrobiia bacterium
CACTGGGATCGTTTGAGAGCCATGGATAACCCGGCGGGTTATCTATATCGGGTTGGACGGGGCCGGGGACGACGGATGAGGACTCGGCGCCGAACTTTTGTGGTGCCGGTGGCGGTGGATTCATTGGGTTGGGTTGAGCCGGGACTTCCCGCAGCGTTGGCGAAGCTTGCCGCAAGCAACTCCCAAGGAACGCCGCAGGCGTTCCCGTGGTCAGGGGCAGAATTGAACTGCCGACCCTCGCTCTTCCAAAACAATCTGCTCAGACCGATGCGGCGTTCCCGTGGTCAGGGGCAGAATTGAACTGCCGACCCTCGGTTTTTCAGACCGATGCTCTACCAACTGAGCTACCTGACCCTGTCCCTCTGCGAAGAGAAACCATTGGCGAGGACGACGGAATTCGACCTGCTGGCCGGCTCTTCGCCTCCGGCTCATCGCAAGGGTCCAATAACCAATCAACCTCGCTGGCGGGGACGACGGGATTTGACCTGCTGGCCGGCTCTTCGCCTCCGGCTCATCGCAAGGGTCCAAATCCAATCAACCTCGCTGGCGGGGACGACGGGATTTGAACCCGCGACCTCCGGCTTGACAGGCCGGCGTGAACTCCTGACTTCACCACGCCCCCAACGTGCCCCCAGGGGAATTCGAATCCCCGTTTCCGCCTTGAAAGGGCGGCGTCCTAGGCCTCTGGACGATGGGGGCAGGGCGATCCACGAGGATAGCGCCTGTTCCATCGTCTCTACCGAGGGCGGAGAGATTATAGGCGTTTGATTCTTCCCCGCCCTTGAGGGCGGGGTGGTCGAGCGGAGCGAGGACGGGGTGGGGGAAACGGCCAACCCACAACGTCTCTACAGCAGGATTCAACGCCTCCCCCACCCCGCCTCCGCCTACGGCGGAGCCCGAACCCATGGGTTCGCCCCCGCTCCCTCAAGGGCGGGGAAGAAGACTGCATACCTCTGAGCTGTCGGCTTACCGAGTGTCCCTGCGGCCCACACGGTCGACCTCCAACAGAGGAACAAGTCTCAAGACCGCAGTTGCTAGGCAACTGCAAAGCAACCCGAAAGGTTGCCCGTCTCCGCCTACGGCGGAGCCACCCCGCCCTCACGGGGAAGAAGACTGACCGATGGCTGATGACCGACAACCGGTCAGTTCATGTAGGTCAATGCCTGGGCGTGGGCCCAGCGGGAGGCGGCGGCGGCGTAGTGGTCGCTGGCTTCGTCGAGATCGCCGGCCTCGAGAGCGCTGAGACTGGATTGAATGTCGGCGGCGGTTTCGTCGAGTGCCAGGGCACCGTCACTGAACAACTCGGCAACTCCGCCGTAATCGAGCTCAAGCATGTCGTTGCCGTCGAAACTGGAAACCCAGTTGTGGAGTTCCTGCACCTGGTCGACGACCGCGTCCTGGAAGCCGGCGCCTTGCAGGATCACCAGCGCCCGCTGGAGCCGATCGTCGGCCTGCGCCACTGTCGTTCGGTACACGACGCTGCTACCGGCGCTGTCCTGGATCACGAACCTCTCCTCCGGATCAAACGCAGAGAACCAGCGAAGCGGCACATGCCAGGGAGAAGACAGGATGTGAGACTTGGCGTCCGGATCCCGGTCGCGCAACGCCTCTAACTCGGTTGCCGCCCGCTCCGCCACTTCCTCGGGAATCAGCAGCTCGGCGGTCAAGCCGGGGTAGGCGTTGCGGAAACCGAGCAGGCCCTCCAACAGTCTCAACCGCGGATTTCGGGGGCACACGTAGGTGGCATCGTTCCAGGTGGCAGCCAGGACACCATCGTTTAGAGACTCGGACATCAGCCCATAATCGGCGACTTCCCGCAGCCGGGGCCTGGCCGATTTGGCCTCGTCCTCGGAAGCCTCGCCCGGCACGTACACCCTCAGGTAGGCAGCCTTGATCATCGCAAGACCCTACATCGGCAGGTCCACTAGTCCATCTTGAATGGGGGCGAAGTTCCCGAGACCCAATCCCGCATTACCGGTAGAGTCTCTTAGGACGCATATGGGTGTATTTGAAGCGATAGGGAGCGACCACCACGAACGGGTGGTGGTCGGCCACGACAAGGCGACCGGCCTTCGGACCATCATCGCCATCTACTCCACTGATCTGGGTCCCGCTCTTGGCGGGACCCGACTCTTTCCCTACCCGAACGACGATGCTGCCCTCACCGATGCGCTCCGTCTGTCCAAAGCGATGGCCCTCAAAGCTTCGGCCGCCGGGCTCGATCTGGGCGGAGGCAAGGCCGTGATCATCGGCGATCGCTCGATGGTCACAGATGAGTTCTGGCGGGCATACGGCCGCTTCGTGGACTCCCTGGCCGGCGCCTACATCACCGCCGAAGACGTCGGGACCACCACCGATGACATGCACCTGATCGCCGAGGAGACCAAGTGGGTGGTCGGCCGGGCAGCAGACGATCACGGAGCAGGTGATCCGTCGCCGGCAACTGCCCGCGGGGTCGTGCGTTCGATGCAGGCAGTGGCCAGCCACCTATTCAACACCGACTCCTTGCGGGGGATCCGGGTGGCGGTGCAGGGGGTCGGCAAGGTTGGATCGGCACTGGTGGAGTACTTGTCGGCGGAGGGTGCCGAGATCGTCATCGCCGACATCAACCAGGCGGCCGCCGATCAGATGGTCGAGCAGTTCGGGGTGAAGGCGGTGGACACCGAAGACATCCTGTCCGAGGAGTGCGACTTCCTCGCACCCTGTTCACTGGGTGGCGCAATCAATGCAGAGACCATCCCAACACTGAGGTGCCGGGCCATTGTGGGATCGGCCAACAACCAGCTGGCCACCGAACTCGACGACGAGCGGGCCGCCGACGCCGGCATCCTGTACGTCCCCGACTTCGTGGCCAATTCGGCCGGGCTGATCCATGTATCGGCCGAGCTCGATGAGTTCAACGCCAAGCTGGTCGACAGCCGGATCGCCGGCATCTACGACGCCGTGCTCTCCATCCTGGAGCGAGCGACAGCCGAGGGGCTCACCCCCAACGATGCCGCCATCCGGTTCGCCGAGGACCGCATTCGCCGCGAGGGCAACGGAATCACATTCAGACACGGAGGCCAGTAGGAATGCTGAGTATGGGCATCAACCACAACGACATCGGGCTGGACGATGATCAGCTGATCGACCTCTACCGCACCATGCTGCTGGCGCGCAATCTGGACGACCGGATGTGGAAGCTGAGCCGACAGGGCCAGGCGGCTTTCGTGGTCTCGTCCTCCGGGCACGAAGGAGCTCAGGTTGGCGCCGCCTTCGCCATCGATCCCGACGTTGACTGGGTGCTCCCCTACTACCGCGACGTCGGCATGTGCCTGGCGTTGGGATTGTCGCCCCAGGACATCTTGCTGGGAGTGTTCAGCCGGGCGTCGGATCCCACCAGCGGGGGCCGTCAGATGCCCAATCACTGGTCTTTCCCTTCCCGCCATATGTTCACTGCCTCTTCCACCATCGCCACCCAGTATCCGCACGCGGCCGGCATCGCCTACACGCTTCGCCACCAGGGCGTTCCGGGGGTTGTGATGGTTTCAGGCGGCGAGGGCTCGACCTCGGAGGGCGACTGGCACGAGGCCATGAACTTCGCCTCCATCCATCAGCTCCCGGTGGTCTTCGTCATCGAGAACAATCACTACGCCATCTCAGTGCGGGAAGAGAACGAGGTAGCCGGAAGCATCGCCGAGCGAGCCCGCGGCTACGGGATGGAGGCCGCATCCATCGACGGCAATGACGCCCTCACGGTCTTCGCCACCACCCGCGATGCCGTCGACCGGGCCCGCAACGGTGGCGGCCCGTCGCTGATCGAAGCCCAGACCTATCGCTACTACGGGCACACCTCAGAAGATCGCGACTCCGACTACCGCACCGCTGAGGAGGTGGAGCGCTGGCGCAAGAAGGATCCGATCCTGCGGTTGCATCAGTACCTGGTCGAGGCACGACTGTTGCCGGATGCCCTGGAGCGCGAGCTCGAGGACCAGGTTGAAGCCGAGGTGGCATCGGCAGTCGAAAGCGCTCTGGCAGCTCCCGAACCGTCTGATCCTTTCAGCCACGTCTACGCCCGGCCCATCGAGCCATCCGAGCCGGTCACCGAACCGGAAATGCCCATCGAGGGAGAGTCGGTCAACCTGCTGACCGCCATCAACCAGACCATGCACGAGATCATGGCCACCCATGCCGAGGTCGTCGTCTTCGGTGAAGACGTGGCCGACCCCAAGGGTGGGGTCTTCAAAGCCACCAAAGGACTGGGAGAGCGCTTCGGTGGCGAGCGGTCGTTCAACACACCCCTGGCCGAGTCGTGCATCATCGGAGTGGGGGTCGGTATGGCCGCCTCCGGCCTGCGGCCGATCGCCGAGATCCAATTCGCCGACTTCATCCATCCGGCCTTTGACCAGATTGTGTCCGAGGCCGCCCGCATCCACTATCGCTCGGACGGCCGCTGGACCTGCCCGTTGCTGATTCGGGTTCCTTTTGGGGGCGGAGTCCACGGGGGCCTCTATCACTCCCAATCGATCGAAGCCTTCTACACCCACATCCCCGGGCTCAAGGTGGTCGTCCCCTCCACTCCGGCCGACGCCAAGGGACTGATGTGGGAGGCGATTGAGGATCCCGACCCGGTTCTGTTCCTGGAGCCCAAGAAGCTGTACCGGTTGGTGAGCGGACCATATCCGGCTTCCCAGCACCGTGTTCCGCTCGGCCGGGCGGCTATTCGGCGCCTGGGCAACGACGTGACCATCCTCAGCTACGGAGCGATGGCCCATTGGGCGGCCGACGCCGGCGAGCAACTAGCCGAACAGGGAGTAGACGCCGAGGTCATCGACTTGCGAAGCTTGCGACCACTCGACTGGCCGACCATCGAAGCTTCGGTTCGCAAGACCGGCAAGGTGCTCATTGTTCACGAAGACAACGAGTTCGGCGGGTTCGGAGCCGAGATCGCCGCTCAGGTTGCCGACAAGAGCTTCTCACACCTGGACGGTCCGATCCGGCGCTACGCCGCCCCCGAAATCCCGGCCTTCCCCTTCTCGGACACGCTCGAGAAGATGGTGATGCCCAACACCGAAGGAATCGTTCAAAGAGCCCTCGACCTGAGCCGTTATTAGGACCAGCTAAACCGGCCCGGCCGGTATCGTCCCAGGTTCCCAATGAAGACACGACTCACCATTCTCGTTTCGATCGCTCTGCTGGCTGCTGCCTGCTCTTCCGACGAGCCCTCAGCCAGCACCGGCCTGAGCCGCACCACCATCGCCCCGTCGCCGACCACCACCAGTGCCACCGGCGGAGCCACCGACGCCCCGCAAGCAAGCGATGGGGATGCCACCGGGACCACTGCGGCCGACCAGTCCCTGCCCACCAACCCCGACGCTGTCGACAGCGGAGTGAACACGCCCGGGGTGACGGTGCCGCTGGAGGTTGAGCCGTGCAATCCCCCCACCCAGAACCTGGAGGCGTACTGCCAGCCGTTTGAACTGGTGCTCGGCAACACCCGGATCGTGTGGGACCGCTACTTCTGGGGTCAGGGCACGTTCTCCAAGGGCACCGTAGAGGTGTTCCATGGCGACGAGCTGGTGGCCGCCGGACCGTTTGTGGGTGAAGGCTCCATCGTCGAACAGGACGAGGACGACAACTTCATCTTCTACAACCCCGAGGGCACCGTGGTGGCCATCGCCAGCCCCGACGACATCACGCCGGCCATTCAGGCTGCTCTCGACGACCTCAACAGCTAGTCGACGTCGAGCGCCTTCTCAGGGGTCATCAACTCGTAGAACTCGATCCAGCTATCGACCGTCAGCTCTCGCACCTTGGCGTACAGGTCCTGGGCTCGGGGAGGACTGGACACCACATCGTCCCGGTAGGGACTGGCGATGACGTCCTCGGTCCACTCCATGTAGACCCGGTTGCGCTCGCCCGGCACGGTGCCGGTGTTGAAATAGACGCGGGATGACGATCGCTTCTCGACAGATTCATACTCTTCGCCCATAGCTGCCACGAGCGACGCCACCCGGCGGCCTTCGCCCGGCTTGGTGTCCCAGACTCGCCTAACCACATACATGTCCAACCTCCTGAGTTGCTGGCGAGACGCTAGTGCCTCTCAAGTGACGCCGGATCTCTCGGTTGAGAACTTCAGGTGAGCACCCTCCTCCATAATCCGGCGCAGCCGTTCGAAAGCGTCCCAAACATCCACGAACCGGGTGTAGAGCGGGGCGGCTCCCAGCCGAATCACATCCGGCGCCCGGAAGTCCGGAACCACTCCGGCAGCGATCAGGGCCTGGTCGATGCGGTATCCGTCCGGGTGGCGCAGACTGACATGGTTGCCGCGCTGGGCCGGGTCACGGGGGCTGCCCAGCTCGAACCCGTAGGCGTCGGGGAGCTCGTCGGCCAGATCGATGATGAGAGAGGTGAGAGCGATGCCTTTTTCCCGGATCGCATCGATTCCGGCCTCCGCGCTGATCTGAATGCCGACCCGGGAGCCGACCATCGAGAGCACCGGCACCGTACCGACTGAGAAGCGATCGATTCCGGGACTCGGGCGATAGGTGAGACCAAAGTCGAACATGTCCTGCTGCCCCCACCAACCGTGAATCGGCTGGGTCAGCTTCTCCTGCAGATGCTTGGCCACATAGACAAAGGCGGGAGCACCCGGGCCCCCGTTCAAGTACTTGTATGTACAGCCGACGGCGAGGTCGACGCCGGCTCCGCCC
>JBPCTX010000053.1:0-4980 GCA_051011455.1 Acidimicrobiia bacterium
CCCGACATCCGGGTGCTGGGCCTGAGAGCCGGTGACTACGACACCATCGAAGCCGACCCCTCCTTCATCGGCGACGTCGAGGGAGCAGAGGGCGTAACGGTCGACGGCGGGGGCCTCACGGTCGAGCCGATTCACATCGGGTTCAACCTGAAGTTCAATCCCGACGACCTGCCCGATGGTGACCGCATCCCGGACGGCTTCCTCAACGATCCGCGGGTACGACAGGCGTTCAACTATGTGTTCGACTATGACGCCTTCGTGAATTCGGCACTCGGCGGATTCGGTGACTTCAACCCGCACTACATCCCGCAGGGCATCTTCGGATACGACCCGGCGGCCCCGGTCTACGACCAGCAGGACCTGGCCAGAGCCGAGGAGTTGTTCCGTGAGGCCGGCTACTGGGATGAGGGTTTCTCGATCTCAGTGGTGACCGAGGAAGCCAACCTGTTCGAGGTGGCAGCCCTGGTCTTCAAGGACTCGGTCGACAACCTGAACAACCCGAACATGGAGATCACAGTGGCATCGGTGGCCGAGGCCGTGTTCGACGACGCCCACGCCTCGGACCCGGTTCCGTACGCGATGTGGGTGAAGAACGCCGACCCGTTCGCCGACCCGAATGCGTACCTTGATTCGTACGCGCTTCCCGACGGCGAGTGGGGCGAGATCCACGACTTCCGATCGGGATATGCGGATCCGGACCGGATCCAGGCGCTCATCGACGGTGCCCGCGTGGAGCTGGATCCGGCGACTCGTGCCACCATCCTCTCCGAGATCCAAGCGGAGTTGTTCGAGGACCCGATGTGGCTGATCGCCGCTCAGGAGGGCGTGGTCTCGGCCCGCCGCGACTGGGTGCAGGGTTACGTCTCCAATCCGCTGTGGCCGCGGCCCAGCATCAAGTTCTCCCTGTTGGACAAGGGATAGAACAAGGAAACGCCTGATGCGCGGCCCCCGGATCACCTCCGGGGGCCGCGCACTAGCAACGGCACTCAACTAAACAGGGCCCACCATGCAGATACGGGACTACATCATTCGGCGGCTGATGGTGCTGCCGGTTTTGATCATCGGCGTGTCGATCATCGTGTTTGCCCTCACACGGGTGGGCGGGTCCCCCATCGGGGTTTACCTCCAGACGGGAATGACTCAGGAGGAGGTCCAGGAGTTAGAGGAGCGCTACCACCTGGATGATCCGGTACCGGTCCAGTATGTGTATTGGGCCAAGGGCGTGTTGACCGGGGACTTCGGATGGTCGGGCGTGGCTGCCGCTCCGGTGACCGACGTCTTCGTTCCGAAGCTGGCCGCCACCATGGAATTGGCGGTGTCTTCGGCGATCGTGGCCGTTGGACTCGGGATTGCCCTCGGGACTTTCGCAGGGGCGAGAAGGAACCGCCTTCCCGACCACCTCACCAGGGTGTTCTCTATCAGCGGCGCCGCCATGCCGTTGTTCTGGTTTGCCATCCTGTTACTCATCGTGTTCTGGGTCAATCTCGGCTGGTTCCCGATTGGACGAAGCACCCCGGAGATCTACGCCCGGATCGATCATCCCACCAATCTCTACACCATCGACTCGCTCATCGCCGGTGACTTCGGAGCGTTCAAGGACGCCATCTGGCACCTGATCCTCCCGGCGATCACCCTCGGCTACGGGGCGACGGCCATCATCGCCCGCATGATGCGCTCCTCTCTGGTCGAGGAGCTGCAGGAGGATTACGTCGATGCCGCCCGGGCCAAGGGACTTCCCGAGCGGCTCGTTCTGCGCCGCCACGCCCGTCGCAATGCCTTGATCCCAACCGTGACGGTGATCGGGCTCAGCTTCGGGTTCCTCCTCCAGGGCAGCGTGGTGGCCGAGATCATCTTCCGCTGGCCGGGGCTCGGCAGATGGATGGCCGACTCTGTCCTGCGGGGCGACCAGGCCACCATCATGGCCTACGTGCTGTTCACCTCCATCCTGTTCCTGGTGGTGAACCTGTTCGTCGACGTCATCTACGCCTATCTCGACCGCCGCGTCGTTCTCGGGGAGTAGCCATGGTCGACATTCCTGCCCCCTCTCCCCCTGCCACGATCTCGGATTCGGCGCTGCGGGTAAGGGCGCGACGGGCGGGCGAGCTGACCATGTCGCTACTCAGGAACCCGACGACGGTTGCCGGCCTCGTCTTCATCATCTTCCTCCTCGGAATAGCCATCTTCGCTCCCATCATCACCGAGCCGAACACACCGGATCCGTATCAGATGCCGAGAGATTGGTCGGCGCTGGCGGTGCCCCCCGGCTCTCCTGGGCACCCGTTGGGGACGACCAACGTGGGCGGGGACGTCCTCTACGGCGTGGTGTGGGGAGCCAGGACTTCGCTCAGGCTCTCGGTGATTGTGGTGTCGATCACCGTTCTCATCGGCGTCACAGTCGGGAGCATCGCCGGCTTCCGGGGCGGAAAGGTCGATGAGATCCTGATGCGCATCGTCGATGTGTTCCTCTCGATCCCGGAGCTCATCTTTGCACTCGCCATCGCGGCCGTCCTCGGTCCCTCATTCCGCAACATCATCCTGGCTCTCGCGGTCGTGTTCTGGGTCAAGTACGCCCGGATCATGCGAGCCCAGATCATTCACGTGAAGGAGAACGAGTACGTCGATGCCGCCAGGGTCATCGGGGACTCGTCGTGGCAGATCTACTTCCGGGACGTCCTACCCAATTCAATCACCCCGGTCATCGTGCAAGCCACTCTCGACATGGGCAACATCGTTCTGGTCGGAGCCACCCTCAGCTTCATCGGGCTGTCTGAAGCCGGCATCGCCGAATGGGGAGTCCTGGTCTCAGAGGGCCAGGCCGGTATCTCGGCTGGGCGGTGGTGGTCGTCGACCTTCCCCGGGATGATGGTGTTCCTGTGGGCGCTGGGCTTCAACCTGTTCGGTGACGGCCTGCGCGACGTCCTCGACCCTCGCACCGAGACCTCCCGATGACATCTCTGGGTGACGCAGCGGGGTCCACGGCGCCCGCCCTCGGCCGGGCTTCGGTCGCTTCGGTAGTTGACCTGAAAGTCCATTTCAGCTCGAAGGCAGGGATTGTGAAAGCCGTCGACGGCGTGTCGTTCGACATCGCCGACGGCGAGACATTGGGCCTCGTCGGCGAGACGGGGTGCGGCAAGAGCGTCACAGCTCGCTCCTTCCTCCGCCTCAATCCGATGCCGCCCGGTATCCAGGCCGGAGGATCGATCCTCTTCCGCCCCCACCGGATGTGCGATTCGTGTCATGGCATCGGCTGCTCAGTTTGTGACTCGAGCGGCCGGCTGCCGGTCCGGTGCCCTAACTGCCAGGGAGCAGGGTGCTCGACCTGCGCCGAAAGCGGTCAGTTGACGGTGGACCTTCTTTCAATCTCCGAGCGCGATCTGCGCACCATCCGGGGCAATCGGATTGCGATGATCTTCCAGGACCCCGGCAAGGCGCTCAACCCGGCGCTATCCATCCGTGAGCAGCTGGCTGAGGTGTTCTACCAGCATCGCTCCGAGGATCTGCTGGAAGCAGCCAACCTCGACGGCGACGTCGGCTCGTTAATGCGCCGCAAAGCTTCGCTGCGCTCCCGCCGGCTGGAAGACGCGCTATTCGCCCTTCCGCCACTGCGCTCCAAGCGGAACCGCCTCCGGGCAGCGGTCGACTCTCGCATCGCCGACGCTCTAGCGGAAACCCAGATCCCCAACCCCCGAAAGGTGATGGACCGCTACCCCCATGAGCTCTCGGGAGGTATGCGGCAGCGGGTGATGATCGCCCAGGCCCTGGCCTGTGGCCCCGATCTGCTGATCGCCGACGAGCCGACCACCGCACTCGATGTCACCGTTCAGGCCCGGATCCTCGAGCTGGTGAGAGAGCTGCAACAGCGGCACCGGACCTCCGTCCTCTATATCAGCCACGACCTCTCACTCGTCCGCAAGGTCTGTGACCGGGTGGCCGTCATGTACGCCGGCCGAATCGCTGAGGTAGCAACCACTGACCAGATCTTCGAGGAGCCTCACCATCCGTACACCCGCGGCTTGCTGGCGGCGGTGCCGGCGGCAACCCACGAACGGGGCCGGCTGGTAGCTATAGAAGGGAACGTACCGGAGTTGATCGATCCTCCAGCCGCGTGCCGATTTGCCGGAAGGTGCCCGTACGAGGCAGCTGCCTGCCGGTCTCACGATCCAATGCCCGTGGCGCTCAGCCCCGATCATGAGGTGGCCTGCTTCATCGATCATCCGCCGGCCGGAGCAACCGAGCAACTTCCCTCCTACGATCGGGAGGCGCGGTGACCGCCGGTCGTGAGCTGGCAAATGCGCCTGAGACGGCGAGCAACGATCTGGTGCTGGCTGTGCGGGATCTCGGCAAGTACTTCCCAATCCGTGAAGGTGCTCTCCAGAAGGTGGTCGGCCACATCAAAGCCGTCGACGGCGTCAGCTTCGACATCCGACCCGGCGAGACACTCGGTCTGGTCGGCGAGAGCGGATGTGGCAAGACAACCCTCGGACGTTGTGTTGCCGGCCTGACCGATCCGTCCAACGGAGGCGTCTACTTCGGTATCGAGGGCGAAGCGCTGGGGCGCCTCGACGCCTTGCTGGCATTGGACGACCGCACCGCCACTCAGCAGGCCGAGCTCGACCAGCTCAACTCCGCTCACAGGGTCGATTTGATGAAGGGCGATCCCTGGCGCCGGTACCGGCGTAACTGTCAGGTCGTGTTCCAGGAGGCCTTCGCCTCACTCAATCCACGCCAATTGGTCAAGGACATCGTGGGCAGGCCGTTCCGGGTCCACAAGGAAGCGTCTGGCTCGGAATTGACTCAACGGGTCGTCGATCTGCTCGAGCAAGTAGGGCTGGGTCGCCAGCATTTGTACCGGTACCCGCACCAGTTCTCGGGGGGCCAGCGCCAGCGGATCTCCATCGCCAGGGCCCTGGCACTCGACCCGCAGCTCGTTGTGCTCGATGAGCCCACCAGCGCCCTCGATGTGTCGGTCCAGGCCCAGAT
>JBPCTX010000054.1:0-3349 GCA_051011455.1 Acidimicrobiia bacterium
CGCTGGTGGCCGGGGTTCGGCGGGCGGGGGCGGACCGCTCTGTCCTGCAGGCGATGGCCCGGCAGTTCGGAAGACTCTCGTGGGCGGCGATGGCGGTCGCCGTCGTGACGGGTGTCATCCAGTTGAGCCGTCTCGAGTTCTCGCTCAGCGATGACACCGGCTACGCCACCACTTTGATGATCAAGCTCACCCTGGTCGGAATCGCGGCGGGACTAGCGCTCTTTCACCAGTTGACGGCCAAGACGAGCACGCCGGCCAAACGGGGACTGATCCAGGGCCTCATCTTGCTTTCCAGCCTGGGAATCCTGGCGGCGGCGGTCGCCCTGTAGCGACTACTCGCCCTTGACGACCTCGGCGACGGCGGCCCGGCGGGCGGCGGCCTGATTGGCATCGCCCTGAAGTTCACGCAAGGCGGCCGCTTCCTTCTTCGCCATCTCGTCGGCCCCGGCTTCGGCCGCGGCCAGGCGGGCATCAACGCCTTCGTCAAGCAACTTGCGAGCCTCATCGAGCAACGCCTCGACCATCTCGTCTTCGGGCACTACCCGTACTACCTGACCCTTGATGAACAGATGACCCCGGCCACGGCCGGCGGCGATGCCGATGTCCGCTTCGCGGGCCTCCCCCGGACCATTGACCACGCACCCCATCACCGCCACCTGGATTGGGAGCTTGGCCGCCTCCAGCGCGTCCTGAGCGTCTTTGGCCACCTGGACCACATCGACCTCAGCCCGGCCGCAAGACGGACAGGCGATCAGATCAAGGCCCTTGCGCTCCCGCAACCCGAGGTACTCGAGCAGCTTCCGCCCGGCCTCAGCTTCCTCAATCGGATCCGCCGTCAGCGAGAAGCGGATCGTGTCACCGATGCCGTCGAGCAACAGCGAAGCGATCCCGGCCACCGACTTGATCAAACCGCCGGGGGGAGGTCCAGCCTCCGTCACCCCCAGATGCAGCGGATAGTCAACCTTCTCGGACAGCAAGCGGTATGACGCGACCATGTTCGGGACGTTTGAGTGCTTCACCGAGATCTTGATCAGGTCGAAGCCTTCGTCCTCCAGCAGCCCGATCTCGTACAGAGCCGACTCAACCAGCGCCTCTGGCACCGGCGCTCCGTACTTCTCGAGCAGGTCCTTGTCGAGCGAACCGGCATTGACCCCGACCCGGATGGGAATGGCGCGGTCCTTGGCTTCCCTGGCAACCGCTCGGATGTGGTCGGGCTTTCTGATGTTCCCGGGGTTGAGCCGCAGGCCATCCACGCCGGCCTCCAACGCGGCCAGCGCCAGCCGGTACTGGAAGTGAATGTCGGCGATGATCGGGACCGGGGAGCGAGGGACGATCTCGGCCAGGCCCTCCGCCGCCTCCACCGTGTTGCAGGTGATCCTCACGATGTCGGCACCTGCACCGCTGAGGGCATAGACCTGGGCCAACGTGCCGTCGACGTCGTGTGTCTTGGTCGTCGTCATCGACTGGACGGTGATCGGGGCGTCGCCCCCGACCGGGACATCTCCAACAAGTAGCGAACGGGTTGAACGGCGCTGAGTACTCATGCGACGGCCATGGTAGAGCAGGCCGCGCCGGTGCCGGATCCGCCGGTCAGGTCACCAATTCCTCGTCGGCATGGCGAAGCCGGTGGGCCAGAGTTGCCAGCATCTTGCGAGCCAGATGGGGGGCGCTATCGAGCACGCTGCTGAAGTCTCGCCGATGCATCTCGAGCAACCGGGTCGGAGAAGTGGTCACAACAGTCGCAGAGCGGGGAAGGTCCTCGAGCAGAGCCATCTCCCCCAGAAAGTCCCCATCGGAGAGCTCGGCCAGCTTCCGGCCATCCCTCATGACGTCGGCGGTTCCTTCGACGATCACATAGAACGAGTTGCCGCTGGCATCCTGAGTCACCACCACGGTCCCCTCGGCGACCGAGACTTCATCCGCGTGCCGACCGATCTCCTCGAGCTCGTGCCGGTCCAGGTTGGCGAACAGGGGCACCTCCTTCAACAACTCGATCTTGCCGTCTTTGCCGTGGCGACGTGACATGGTGAGCACCTCCTGTCTGTGACTGCTGCGAGCCTACGCCTCTTGGGCCCGGGAGTCGGCTGTTCGGGCTACCGGGAAGCAGCCTCCCGGTCTTTCAGGATCCGGCGCAGGATCTTGCCGGAGGCCGACTTGGGGATCGCATCAACGATGTCGAGATAGCGAATCTGCTTGAAGTGAGCGACGTGACCGGCCACATGCTCCATCAACTCGGCCGGCGTCGCCGTCGCCCCCGGCTTGAGAACCACGAACGCCTTTGGCACTTCCCCGGCCTCCTCGTCTGGCACCGGGATCACTGCCGAATCAGCGACTGCGTCGTGAGTTAGCAACAGCCCCTCCAGCTCGGCCGGCGGCACCTGGAAGCCCTTGTACTTGATGAGCTCTTTGAGCCGGTCGACGATGTACCAATGGCCTTCGGCATCAACGTGGCCGATGTCGCCGGTGTGAAGCCATCCGTCTTCATCGATGGTCCCGGCGGTAGCCCCCGGGTTGTTCAGATAGCCCTTCATCACCTGCGGGCCCCGAACCCAGATCTCACCGTCCTCGTCAAGGTCGAGGTCGTTTCCGTCACCGTCCACCACCCGGCATTCGGTGTTCGAGATCGCCACTCCAATCGAACCGGGCCGGAACTGTCCAGGTGGGGTGGCGTGCGTGATGGGACTGGTCTCGGTCAGCCCGTAGCCCTGCACCACCTCGCAGCCGACCCGGGCCGAGGCCTCACCGGCCAACTCGGCACTGAGCGGAGCCGCCCCCGAGAAGACCGACCGCAATGACGACACGTCGTACTGGTCGACCAGCGGATGCTTGGCCATGGCGAGAATGATCGGAGGAACCAGATAGGCGTGGGTGACCCTGTGCTCCTGGATCAGGCGCAGGAACTCCTCCAGGTCGAACCTTGGCATCGTGACCGCGGTGGCTCCGTAGCGCAGCACACCATTCATCAGCACTTGCATCCCGTAGATGTGGAAGAAGGGCAGCACTGCGATGGCCACATCTCCGGCTCCGAGCCCAACGGCGTACTGGCTCTGAGCCAGATTGGCGACCAGGTTGTGATGCGTGAGCATGACGCCCTTGGCCAGCCCGGTAGTGCCGCTCGAATACGGGAGCGCCACTACATCCTGTTCCGGGTCGACCGCGGCGTATTCCGCCCGGGGAGGAGCCGTCAACAGCTCGGCGAAGGAAGTCGCTCCCGGAGCCTCACCGAACACAAACACCTCTTCGATCCCGGCCGCCGCTGCCGCTGCCGCCGCCTGCTCGATGAACATCGGGATCGTCAGAAGAAAGCGGGCCCCGGAGTCACGCAGCTGGTATTCGATCTCCTCAGCGG
>JBPCTX010000055.1:0-13264 GCA_051011455.1 Acidimicrobiia bacterium
GCTGATAGCTGATAGCTGAAAGCTGATGGCCGGGATTGCTGATAGCTGACTGCCGATAGCCGGGATTGCTGATGGCCGATGGCCGACGGCGGATAGCTGAGTAACCTGAACGCCCGTTCATTGAGAGGCTTCGGCGTGTATGACGTTGTGATCATTGGAGGAGGGCCCGGTGGGTACGCCGCGGCTCTGTATGCGCACAACTTCGGGTTGTCGGTGGCCCTGGTCGAGAAGGAGAGGGTGGGCGGTACCTGCCTGATCCGGGGTTGCATTCCGGCCAAGACCTGGCTGCACGCGGCCGAAGTCTTCACCACCGTCGCCGGCGCGGCCGACTATGGAGTCCACGCCTCCGAGCCCACGTTCGATTGGAGCGAAGGCTGGGCTCGCAAGAACCGGGTCGTCGATCAGCTGGTGTCCGGCTTGTCGGGCATGCTCAAGCACAGAAAAGTTGAGATCGTCGACGGTTATGGACGCGTGGCGGGGCCGGGGAAAGTCGCCGTCGACACACCCGACGGCACAGTTGAGCTGGAGGCTTCAAACATCATCGTCGCCACCGGCTCGGTTCCGCGCGCCATCCCCGGTTATGAGTTTGACGGGGATCGGATTCTCAGCTCCGACCACGCCCTCGACTGGCAAGAGGACCCGGGGCGGGTGGCCGTCGTTGGAGCAGGCGCCATCGGCTGTGAGTTCGCGTCGATGCTGACCGACCTCGGGAACGAGGTCCACCTCTTTGAGATGTTGGACCAGATCATTCCGGGGGCCGATCCACAGGCCGTGCGGGCCCTCAACCGCCAGTTGTCAGCCCGCGGCGTCAACATCCGTACCGGCGTGACTGTGGGGGCGCCGGAAGTCGTCGACGGCGTTGTCTCGGTCCCGTTTGGTGACGAATCCGTCGAGGTGGATGCCGTCCTGGTCGCGGTGGGCCGGGCTCCCCGGACCGGTGACCTTGGCCTGGAGGGGACAGCAGTGGAGTTGGATGGCGGCTACGTGCTGGTCAACCCGGACACCTACGAGACGGCCGAGCCAGGGGTGTATGCGGTGGGGGACATCGTGGCCGGAACCCCGCAACTGGCTCACGCCGGTTTCGCCGAGGCGATAGCAGCCATCACGTACATCGCGACCGGGGAACCGGCCCCGGTCAACTACCGGGCTATCCCGTTGGTCGTCTACACCCATCCCGAGATGGCATCGGTTGGCCTCACCCAGGAGCAAGCTGAGGAATTGGGTTACGAAGTGGACAAGACCACCCACACCATTGCCGGAGTCGGCCGGGCAATCATCCGGGGCCGTGCCCAGGGCCTGGTCAAGGTGATCTCGGAGAAGAACGGTCCGATCCTGGGAGCGACGGTGGTTGGGCCTGAGGCCGGCGAGATGATCCACGAGTTGATGTATGCGGTCGGGTGGGAGGCGCTGCCTTCTGAGGCGGCGGCCTTCGTTCATGCCCATCCAACCCTCTCCGAGGCGGTGGGCGAGACCCTGCTGGCAGCGGCGGGAAGACCACTGCATTGATGTTGGTTGAATCGCGTACCATTCATAATCGAGCCCTGATCCCAACCGTTCGTACCTACTAGGAGTTCACGCCATGGCCGTAGTCGTCTCGATGCCCCAGTTGGGGGAAACCGTCACCGAGGGAACCATCCTCCAGTGGATGAAGCAGCCCGGCGACACGGTGGCCGCCGATGAGGTGCTGCTCGAGATTTCCACCGACAAGGTGGACACGGAGATACCTTCGCCCGCGGCCGGAGTGCTGCAAGAGATCCTGGTGCCGGAAGGCGAAACGGTCGAGGTGGGAACCGACCTGGCCGTGATCTCCGACGGTTCCGAGGACACGGCGGCCCCACCGGCCGATAGTCCGGCCGAGGCTCCAATCGAGCCAGCTCCGGTGTCGGAGGCAGCCGACGCCCCGCAACCGGCGGCGCCGGTGGCAGGGCTGGGCCCGCAGTCCGGCCCCGGAGACGGCAAACGCAAGGTCCTGTCTCCGGTGGTGCGCCGACTCGCCACCGAGTCGGGCGTTGATCTCACCCTGGTTGCCGGAACCGGGGAGGGGGGACGCATCACCAGGCGGGACCTGGAGGCCTACATCGCCTCGGGACCTGCCCAGGCTGTCGCAACTGCGCCGGCCACCACCCCGCCGGCGGCCCCAGCCGTCGCAGCCCAGACTCCTCCGCCTGCTGTGGTAACTCAGCCCGCTCCGGCAGCGCCAGCCGCTCCGACCGGCGAGGCGGTCGAGCCGCCGGAAGGCGTTCCCTTGATGGCAGGGGATCAAGTAGTGGAGCTATCTCGCCTGCGCCAGCGCATTGCCAGCAACATGATCAAGGCCAAGCAGTCGGCAGCCCATGTCTGGGCCTCGGTGGAAGTCGATTACGAGAACCTGGAACGGGTTCGCGGGCGGCACAAAGAGCAATGGAAGGCAACCGAGGGTTACTCACTGACATACCTTCCGTTCATCGCCAGGGCCACGATTGACGCTCTGGCTGCCTTCCCGGTCGTCAACAGCTCGATCTATCCCGATCAGGGCAAAGCCGTGTACCACAGCTCGATCAACCTGGGAATCGCGATCGATCTGAACCAGCAGGGTCTGGTGGTCGGTTCCGTGCGAGGAGCCGACGGTCTGCGAGTTGTCGGCCTGGCCAGGGCAATCCGGGAGGTTGCCGACAAGGCTCGAAACGATCAACTGCAGCCAGATGACGTGACGGGAAGCACCTTCTCAATCACCAACCCGGGGCCGTTCGGGTCGTTCATGACTGCCCCGATAATCAACGTGCCAAACACGGGCATCCTGTCCACCGACACGGTGACCAAGCGGCCGGTGGTGGTGACTGATGCCTACGGGAACGACTCGATCTCCATCCGCCACATCGGCTATCTCGGCTTGACCTGGAACCATCAGGCTTTCGATGGGTCGACGGCGGTCCTGTTCATGCAACGAATCAAGCAGAACATCGAAACCTGGGACTGGGAGCAGGAACTGGCGTGAGGGTCCGCTGGCTGGGGCGACTGCCCTACGGCGAAGCCTGGGATCTGCAGCGCGCCTTCCACGAGGGCCGTGCCTCAGGTCGCAGCGATGACGACTACCTGCTGCTGCTGGAGCATCCGCCTACCTACACGATCGGCCGCAATGGTGACGAGACGCACCTGCTCGTGGACAAGGGAGCTCTCACGGAGCTGGGCGCCGAACTACACCACGTCGACCGGGGCGGCGACATCACGTTCCATGGTCCCGGTCAGCTGGTGGGTTACCCGATCATGTCGCTTCCCAATTCTCGCCAGGTCGTCCCCTATGTGCGGAAGCTGGAGCAGTCGATCATCGCGGTTCTCGCCGACCTCGGCATCGAGGCATGGCCGGAAGACGGCCTGACCGGTGTGTGGACCGCTGCCGGCAAGGTGGCGGCCATCGGGGTTCGGGTCGCCAGGGGAGTGACGATGCACGGCTTCGCCGTCAACCTCGATACCGACCTGACCTACTTCGATCACATCAACCCGTGCGGCCTGGTGCGGCCGGTTACCTCGGTCAGCGCCCTGGCCGGCCGGCGGGTGAGCCATGAGGAGTTCATTGACTTGCTCGTGCCCCGGTTCGCTGAGGCCTTCGACTTGCCCCTTGTGGAAGAGCAGCGGGCAGCCTTCGCTCGCGGCACGGGCAAGCGATTCGACGTAGATCGGCGTGTGGCGGCCGGGACTTTCTCGGACGAGAAGGGCGAAGCACCGGTGCTGGTCAGGGGCCGACTGGCAGGTGAGCCTGAACGACCGGAGTGGATGCGGGTAAAGGCCGTGATGAACGAGGGCTATCGAGATGTCCGCAACCTGATGCGATCCCAGGGGCTCAACACGGTGTGCGAAGAGGCCGGCTGTCCCAACATTTTCGAGTGCTGGGAGTCGGGGACGGCCACGCTGATGTTGCTGGGAGAGACCTGCACCCGGGCGTGCAGCTTCTGCGATGTGAAGACCGGCAAGCCGGGTGAGGTGGACATCTTCGAACCGCTCCGGGCCGCCGACGCGGTGGCGGCTATGCAACTCCAGCATGCGGTCCTCACCTCGGTAAACCGCGACGATCTCAGTGACGGCGGATCCGGCATCTTCGCCCAGACCATCGAAGAGATTCGCCGGCGCCTTCCGGATTGCGATGTCGAGGTTCTGATCCCGGACTTCAAAGGGGACCAGGAGGCTTTGGAGACGGTCATGGCGGCCCGGCCCGCCGTCTTGAACCACAACACCGAGACGGTCCTTCGGCTGCAGCGGGATATCCGGACCGCCGCCAACTACGGCCGATCGCTTGCCCTGCTGGCCCGCGCCAAGTGGATTAATCCGGATGGGTACGTGAAGTCGGGCTTGATCGTGGGCATGGGAGAGACCGAGGAGGAGGTCACCAGCACGCTGGCCGATCTACGGGCGGTGGGTGCCGACATCATCACTATCGGCCAGTATCTGCGCCCCTCTCCCCGGCACCGCCCAATCGACCGCTACGTCCACCCCGACGAGTTCGAACGCTACGCCAAGGAGGGCGAGCGCCTTGGCTTCGCTCACATCGAATCCGGCCCCCTGGTGAGATCCAGCTATCACGCGAAAGAAGCCATAGAGCGCCGTCCAGAGTCCCTGGTTCCCGGTCCCTAGACCCGTTGCCCGGTGCCCGGTGCCCGTTACCCGGTGCCCGTTGCCTGTTAGGCCTTCCTGCAGCAAGCAATGATTCGCTGTCGCCTGTCGCCTGTGAACGTCCACGAAAAGGGCTTTCTGGCCCTTGTGGGCGGGACCTCGCGAGGGAGACATTGGGGTTTGTTGAAGGAGCGCAATGAAGATCGCCGAGCTTCGCTCTCTCTTGGAAGAGCTGCCACCCGACACGCTCCTCACCGTCGCCACCAGTCCCTTCGACATCTGGCCAGTGCTCGATGTGCGAGTAAACCGTGACGACTCCCGACCGGAGCTATGCGCCGCCTGTGAGGTCGTGTTTCTGGCCGGCGACGCCTGGGAGGGCGAGAACCCTGACGATTACGACCTGACCCTGGCGACGTAGGCGGCTGTCGGCTTCTCAGCTGTCGGCTGTCAGCTTTCAGTTTTCAGCCAGAGACGCTCCGGCGGAGACTGGGGGCGCTGACTCCAATCATGAGCATGGGAACGCGCTTTCACCCCTCCCCCGTCCCCTCCCGTTCCGCTTCGCTCCTCGGGAGGGGTGAAAGGTCCAGTCACCCTCCCCTTAGCAACCCGATGGGTTCCCCGTCCCCTCCCGTTTCGCTTCGTTCCTGGGGAGGGGTGAAAGAGTCCAGTCGCTCTCCCTTCAGCAACCTGGAGGGTTGGCTCCTTCCGTTCCGCTGTGCTCCTCGGGAGACGGGCAACGAACGGGTAACGGGCCCCGGGCACCGGGTAGCCTGTCGGCGCTGCACATGAGGGAGTCACGTTGAGCAACGAGCAACTCGCCGTCAATGCCATCAAGGCCTTGTCCATGGACGGGGTTCAGGCCGCCAACTCGGGCCACCCGGGGGCTCCGATGGGGATGGCCGATATGGCCACTGTTCTGTGGACTCGCTTTCTGGTGGTCGACCCCGCCGACCCCACCTGGCCGGATCGGGACCGGTTCATCGTCTCGAATGGCCACGCATCGATGCTCGTCTACTCCCTTCTCCACTTGAGTGGCTTCCCGTTGGACTTGGACGCGCTCCGCAACTTCCGCCAATTCGGCTTCCCCACCCCCGGCCACCCCGAGCGGGAGCCTGAGCTCGGGATCGAAACCACCACCGGCCCACTCGGCCAGGGCTTCGGAACCGGGGTCGGGATGGCCATTGCCGAGGAGCATTTGCGGGCCGTGTTTGGTGAGGGCCTGGTAAGCCACAGGACCTTTGGGCTTGTGTCCGACGGAGACCTGATGGAGGGCATCTCGTCGGAAGCAGCGTCGTTGGCTGGTCATCTCAGCCTGGGGCGTCTCGTGTACCTCTACGACGACAACGAAATCAGCATCGAGGGCAGCACGGACCTGGCTTTCAGTGAGGATGTCCCCGGTCGTTTCCGGGCTATGGGATGGCATACCGAGGAGGTCGACGGTCACGACCGTCCCGCCATCGCCGCGGCAATTGACTCCGGCCTGGCGGTGGCCGATCAGCCATCCTTGATCATTGCCCACACCCACATCGCTCACGGTTCGCCAAACAAGGTCGACAGTGCGTCCGCTCACGGCAGCCCGCTAGGCGACGACGAGATCAAGCTCACCAAGGAGCTCATGGGCTGGCCGACCGAGGAGCCCTTCCTGGTGCCACCCGAGGCATACGAGGTCTTCGAAGCGGTTGGCACCCGGGGCGCGGCTGAGAGGGAGGCCTGGATCCAGCGCCAGAACGAGGCGCTGAAGGATGCGGACCTAGCCGCCAAATGGGAGGCCTACTGGAGCCCGGCCCCGGTCTCGGTCGGAGCCCTCGGCTACGAGGTTGGCGACTCGGTCGCCACCCGCAAGGCGTCGGGGGCCGCCATCAACGATCTTGCCCCGCGGGTCCCCAACCTGTTGGGCGGATCGGCCGACCTGGCGCCCTCGACCAATACCGTGATCGACGGAGCGCCGGCCTTCTCCCGCGACGCCCGCGACGGGCGGAACTTCCACTTCGGGATCCGCGAGCACGGTATGGGCGCCGCCGTAAACGGGATGGCTATCCACGGTGGGCTGCGCCCCTACGGCGCCACTTTCCTGGTGTTCAACGATTACATGCGTCCGGCCGTCCGGCTTTCCGCCCTCATGGCGGCTCCATCAATATGGGTCTACACCCACGACTCCATCTTCCTGGGTGAGGACGGGCCCACCCACCAGCCCATTGAGCATCTGGCTTCGCTGCGAGCGATGCCAAACATGTGGGTGGTGCGGCCGGCAGACGCCGGCGAAACCGCCGAAGCCTGGGAACTGGCTATGAACCGGACCGCCGGGCCGACCTGTCTCATCCTGACCCGCCAGGGCCTGCCGACGCTCGACCGCCCGCCGGGAGGGGTCCACACTGGCGGCTACATCCTGCGGGAAGGAAGCGACGCGGTGTTGATTGCCACCGGTTCGGAAGTGGCGACGGCGCTGGGAGCAGCCGACCTGTTGCAGCAGGAGGGGGTCTCCCTGCAGGTGGTCAGCATGCCGTGCGTGGAGGCCTTCATGGAGCAGAGCGCCGATTACCAGGCCGGGGTGCTTAATTCCGGACTGCCGGTAGCCTCGCTCGAGGCAGCGGCCACCCTCGGGTGGGCACGTTTCACAGGGAAGGACGGCCTCACCATCGGTATTGATCACTTCGGAGCTTCGGCGCCCGCCAAGCGGCTGGCCGAGGAATTCGGATTCACCCCGGAAGCGGTGGCCGGACGAGTGCGAGGCTGGCTGTCCTGAGACGTTTCGCAATCCTCCTGACCCTTGCTCTAGTGGCTGCTGCTTGCGGGAGCGACGATCCCAGCGCCGGCGGAGATGCTGGAGGTGGCTCTACTACGACCACGGTCGCGGCCGTCACGACTACCACGACCACCACTACTTCTACTACTGCTACTACGGCCCCCGGCCAGGGAGGAGATGGCATCGTGGCACAAGAAGGTGATTCGGTCGCCGTTCATTACATCGGAACCCTCGATGATGGCACCGAGTTCGATGCCTCTCGACCCCGCGGATCCACTCTCGACTTCGTGATCGGGAGCGGTTCGATGATTGCCGGCTTCGACGAGGGAGTGCGCGGCATGGCCGAGGGCGAGACCCGGACCATCCAGGTTGAGCCCGCCGACGGTTACGGCGAGGTTGATCCCGAACTCATCATCGAAGTCGACATCTCGCAAGTGCCTGAGGGGGTATCGGAAGGCGATGTGCTGGTCGATCCCAACACCGGCCGCCCGGTTCCTGTGGTCTCCATCGTCGGTGATGTGGTCACTCTCGACCTCAACCATGAGTTGGCCGGAGAGACACTCACCTTCGAGATCGAAATGGTCTCGATCACTCGCTGAGGGCGCGGCGAGTCTGTCGAGCCCGGTACCAGAACAGGAATCTGAGAGCCGGGCGACCGAAGAAGATCCGACCGTAGATTCCTCGCCAACCCGCTAGGTACTCGTACTCAATGGATTCGGTGATCTGAGTGCGATTGGGTGCAACGGCCTCGAAGCGATGGATGTGCTCCCAGCTGGCCAGGGGCCCGTCCGATTGGACGTCGGTGAAGCCGGCCGGCCCAACCTCCCGATGGAGGGCAACCCATGTGATCGGGAAAGGTCCGAACCAGACGGTGAACTCGGATACGGAGCCTTCCGCCAGCGGGTCCACCCGGTGGAACCGAACATAGGCCGGAGTCAGCCGGCGCAGCACACCCGTGTCGCGGTGGAACGCGGCCACTGCCTCCCGGGGGGCCGACACTTCGAATTCGTAATGGAAGACCGGCATCGCCTGGACGCTACTGCGGGTTCGTATACTGCCGCCCGCACCGTTCCGGAGGAGTCGTCATCGAGCTGAGCCCAGCCCTCTTCCTTACCACCTGGGCGTGTGGGTTGGCAGCTGTTGCTGCGGTGGTCGGCTCTTGGAAAGTGGTCGGACCGGGTTTCGGTTGGCTTTCGGCCGGAGTGACGGCACTGTTCGGAGGAGTTGGTTGGCTGGTGGGCGGTGGCTGGGTGGCCGGCGCCGGCACCGCCACTGCCATCGCTGGTCTTGTGCTGGCCCGTCGGGCTCAGCCGGCCGCGATAGCTATGGCATTGTCGGCCTTGCTCTACGGTGCCGCCTCGGTCCCCGACGGGGGCTGGCTGGGAACCCTGACCGGTGCTGCGGTCCTTGGCGGGGTGACCGGTGAGATGCTGCTCGGCCACTGGTACCTGATCGATCCCGGTTTGCCCCGCTGGGCGCTCAAGCGGCTGGCGGCTTTTGGAGGGCTGGGGATGGCAGCCGATGCGATATTGATCCTGACCGAGGCCGGCCTCGACTGGGAGGGAGATGTGATGGGGTGGGCCTTCGCAGTGCTGGCCGTCACGACATTGGTGCTGATGGCCGCGGTGTGGTTCGCCCTTAACGAGCCTTCCTATCCCGGGGTAATGGCCGCCACCGGGCTCTCCTATTTGGCGATCCTGACGGCCATCGGAGCGGTTGTTGCCGGCCGGGCCTTGATTGACGACGGCTCCAGTCTGTTATCGGGTGCCGACCTGCTGGCCGGTACAATCGCACTTCTGTGAACATCTATACCCGCAAGGGCGACGAGGGTGAGACCGGCCTGCTCTATGGCGGGCGTGTGTGGAAGGACGACGCCGGTCCCGAGGCTTACGGAGCCGTCGACGAAGCAGTCTCAGCACTTGGAGTCGCTCGAGCAACCGCCTCGGAACCGCTGTCCGGCCACATCCTGTCCCTGGAGAGGGACCTATTCGTGGTCGGAGCAGAGTTGGCGACCGCTCCCGACAACCGTTCCAAGCTGGAGCCCGGCGTCAGCCTTACCACTCCAGCGATGGTCGATCGCCTCGAGAAGCTCATTGACGACGTCGTGGAGGAGCATCCGCTGCCCCAGGAGTTCGTGGTGCCGGGGGAGAATCAGCTGGAAGCCGCTCTCGAGGTAGCTCGGGCCACCGTCCGGCGCGCCGAGCGGCGGGCGATCACCTATCTGCGCAGCGGAGGCCTGGAGGGCAGCGTGGTCCCCATGTATCTCAACCGTCTCGCCGACGTCCTCTATGTTCTTGCCCGATCAACTGCTCCTACCTGGGAGCCGACCAGACCCAAGGAGGAGACATGATCGAAATCAAGGCGGGAGGCGACCTCGGCGAAGCGTCCGGCGACGTGCTGGTGGTTCCGGTGCTCGGAGAGCGCAACTGGGGCCCCGGCACCGACTGGGTGGCTGAGGAGCTCGGAGAGTTCCTGACCGACTATCTCGATGAGCTCGACTTCAAGGGCAAGCCGGGCGCGGTGGCCTCACTACCGGTGCGGGACCGGCTCGCCTTCAAGCGACTGCTGCTGGTGGGGCTTGGGGAGAACCCGGACCTGGAACAGATCCGGCAAGGCGCCGGCTCGGCCGGCAAGAAGGTGACCCGCGACGCCAGCGTCGCGACGACCCTCCATCAGCTGGAGGTGGCGGGGTCGGCGGTGGCCGTGCTCGAGGGTTTGCTGCTTTCCCAGTATCGATTCGACAAGTACCGCACCGAGAAGAAGCCCTCCAAGCTCGGGAGAGTCACTTTGATCGGCCTGGATGAGGCAGCCACGGCTGCCGCGGCCGCCCGGGCAACGGTGACCAGCGACGCGGTCAACCTGGCTCGGGATCTGATCAACGAGCCACCGTCCGGCAAGGCCCCGAGCGCACTGGTCGACGTGGCCCGCACCATCGCCGACGAGGGTGGCCTGAACATCACGGTGTATGAGCCCGACCAGTTCGAGGCTGAGCGCTTCGGCGGATTGATGGGTGTCGCGGCCGGCTCCCATCAGCCTGCTGCGATGATTGTGCTACGCCACGAACCGGCGGACCCGAAGGCCTTCATCGGAATCGTCGGCAAGGGCATCGTTTTCGACTCCGGGGGCCTATCGCTCAAGCCTCCGGCCGGGATGGAAGCGATGAAGACCGATATGTCCGGTGCTGCCGTCGTTCTGGCCGCCATGCAGGCAATCGCCGCCCTCGACCTGCCAGTGCGAGTGGTGGGGGTGACTCCGGTCACCGAGAACATGCCGGGGGGTGGAGCCCAGCGGCCCGGAGACGTGTTGACGCCTCGCAACGGCAAGACGGTGGAGGTCCTGAACACAGACGCTGAGGGCCGGCTGGTGCTTGCCGACGCCCTGGCGCTGGTGGCCGAAGAGGAGCCCGACCTGATCGTCGATGCCGCCACCCTGACCGGTGCCTGTCCGATTGCGCTTGGTGAGAAGATTGCCGGACTGTGGGGCAACACCGATGAGGCGATCGCCCAGGTCAAGTCCGCTGCCGCCGATGCCGGCGAGGACGTCTGGCACATGCCGCTACCCGACTTCTATCACAAGAACATCGAGTCCGATGTTGCCGACATCAAGAACTCGGGTCCCCGCTACGGCTCATCGATCAACGCAGCGCTGTTCCTCAAGGAGTTCGTCGGCGAGATGCCCTGGGTTCATCTGGACATTGCCGGCCCTGCTCGCTGGCCCGACGACGAGCACTATCAAGTCAAGGGCGGCTCGGGGTTCGGGGTTCGCACCCTGGTCAGTCTCATCGAGAATGCAGCCAACTAGGAGCGGTAGGGTCATTGCTCGACGGTGGTCGGCCAGCCGGTTGGCGGCTAGTTAGATGCCCCGCCTGAGAAGCTGGTGGGAAGAGGTGCTGTCCTCGGGTGAGTACCCGGGCGAGACCGACACCCAACGGGGCAAGCGGCGCATCCTGGTGGGATACATCCTCATTGGGCTCCCGCCCCGGCTCTTCTTTGCCGCCAGCGAGTTCGCCGAAGGCCTGACCGCGGTCGGCGTCGTTGACCTCGTTGCCGGGCTGCTCCCGGTTGGCGCCCTTCTGGTCCTGCGTGCCCAGCCGCATTGGTTTGAACCCATCGTCAACATCCTCTTGCTCTCTCTGCTGTTGGAAAACCTGGTGCCGACCGTCCTGCTGGGCGGTCTGGTGCCGTCCGCTCTCCTGATCGTGTTCGGGCTGCTGGCGGTAGTCGGTGCCCTGATGATGCTCAGCCGCCGGGCTGCCTTCCTGTGGCTGGTGGCCTACTTGGTCGCCGTGGTCCTGAGCGTTGTGCTGCCCGAAGTGATTGATCCCCGCTACGAAGTGGAGGCTGCGGCTGGTGACATTGCCGGTGTGATTGCCGCAACAACTCTCCTTCTGTACGCCGGCATGGCCTACTTCGTGCGCCAGCGGGACCGGTTCCAACAAGAGTCGGACGACCTGCTCCACAACATCCTTCCGGACGACATCGCCAGGAGACTCAAGTCCGAGAAGGCGATGATTGCCGACCACTATGACTCAGTGTCTGTGCTATTTGCCGATGTGGTCAACTTCACGCCGATGTCGGCCGGCATGTCACCGGCACAGCTCGTCGGACTGCTCAACAGTGTCTTCACAACCTTCGACGGATTCGTTGAGGAGCTCGGCCTGGAGAAGATCAAGACCGTTGGCGACGAGTACATGGTGGCCGCCGGTGTGCCGCGGGAGCGTCCGGACCATGCGCACGCCCTGGCCGAACTGGCCCTCCGGATCCGTGACCACACGCACGAGAGCCGATTCGACGGGCACGCCATCAGCCTGCGAATTGGCATCAACTCGGGGCCGGTGGTGGCGGGCATAGTCGGGACGCATAAGTTCGCTTATGACCTTTGGGGAGACACAGTCAACACCGCCAGTCGGATGGAGTCGGAAGGCCTCGCCGGCGAGATCCAGCTCAGCACGGCCACCTACGAGTTGATCAGGGATGAATTCGAATGCCGGCCGCGCGGGGTGATCAACGTCAAGGGCAAGGGCGAGATGACCACGTATCTTCTAGTTGCCCGGGCCGACACCGGGCGCGATCCCCGGTAGGAGGCCCGATGCTCTTCCCATCTCCACAGCCCTAGTACTCTCCCGTCGGATGGGCCGTCGATTTCTCACCACCACTGCGATCCTGGACATCGCCGCGCTGGCGGTTGCCGTCCTTGTCGGCCTGGTTTTCGTGCCCGACTTCGGCGACGGAGTCGACCCGGTTCGGGTCTTTCCGATCTTCGGGGCCATGTTCGGCGGTGCGGTGGTCGGCAGCTATGTAAGCGCACGATCGTGGGGAGAAGGGGCGCCCCGCCCTTCGTATGGCCGGGCGGTATCAATCGTTTCCATCGGCGTGTCCCTGACCGCCCTGGCCGTGGTTTCGACCCGCATGTACTGGTCGCGACCGTTCTTCATCATCACCTCGTTGTCCTGGCTCGGCCTGGCGTTGGCTCACCGTGCCTACCGGAGACGTCGTCCCTGGGCCGAAAGCATCGTTGCAATCTCCAATGAGAAGGAGCTGGTCGAAGACCTGCGAAACGCACCACACGCCAACCTGGTCGACTCGCTCGACCCGCGAGGTGAGCCGCCAACCAGGCCTTTCCCACCCGGCACCGTGATGGCCGTCGACCTGCGGGCGGTCCTGTCTGACACGATGGCCCAATACGTGTCGTCGCTGCACCTGGCCGGGCGCTCCATGCGGGGCTTCACGAGCGTCTACGAGGAGCACACCGGCCGGCTTCCGATCGTTCACCTGATGGAGGGTTGGGAGCTCACCGAGCCGCTTGAAGCTCGCGGCGTCTATGTCAGTCTCAAGCGAGCCATCGACATCGTGCTGGTCACTCTGACCGCTCCGGTTTGGCTCCTCATGTGCGGGCTGATCGCTGCGGTCATCCGGTTGGACTCACACGGTCCGGTGA
>JBPCTX010000056.1:0-4791 GCA_051011455.1 Acidimicrobiia bacterium
CCCTTCGGGTTGCCAATGGGAGGCAGTCTTCCACCCCTCCCGCGGAGCGGGAGGGGACGGGGGAGGGCTGAAAGCGCGTTCCAGTGCTACCGACCCAAGCGTTCCAACAGGCAACAGAGCAGCGCACAACTACCCTCCGCTCCATGCCTGTGATCGTTATCGGAGCCGACACTTTGATCGGCCGGGCAGTCGCTGAGAAGCTGGCTGCGGGAAGCGGCGAGGTGCGAGCGTTCATCACGGACCCGGATTCGGCCACAGAACTGCGGGACCTCGGGATCAAGGTGGCGGTCGGCGACGTTTCAGATTCGTCGCACGTGAGCGGGGCGGCCCACCAGGCCTACTCGGCCGTCGTCATTGCGGAAGCCGGCCGGGACGCCCGCGAGCGGTCGTTTGCCAAGACGTTCGAGGCGGTGGCAGACGTCTGGGCGACCGGACTGAAGGAGGCCGGAGTTCAGCGGATCATCTGGATCGATCCGGAGCAACAACCACCCGCGTCAATCGAGGCAGCGGCTGCCGAGACGGTTTCGATCTCCGACCAGGACAACCCACCCGGGCAAATCGCCGAGGAAGTGGTCAGACTGGACGGTCTGGCACGGTTGGATTAGCCCGAGCGGACGGGTGAGTCCCGATCGCCGGAAGCTCGCCGGTTTCTCGGTAGCGCCAGGCGTTGGTGACGATGGCGGCACCGATGATCGTGGCCAGTGCCCCGACGTAGAGCCACAGCAACGCAAACGCCACGCCGCCGAGCGCACCGACGGTGGTTCCAAGAGTGTCGGCGTTCTGCAGATACAACCCGAAGAGCAGGCTGGCCCCAACGGTTCCGGCCGTCCCCACCAGCGCGGCCGTGGCTGTCGCGGGAAGCGGATCAGGCGGTCCCCAGTGGTAGAAGACCCGCAGGAAGATGAACAGCCCCAGAGAGGCGAGTGGGATCCGCAGCAGCTCGAACAAGCTGGCTAGGAAGTCGACGCCGGTCTTGTCCTCGATGAACTCGGAGAAGGCTCCGCCGATCACCAGCAGAATGGTGGTGCCAACCAGTGCAGTCCCGGCCGCCAGGGTGAGTGCGATGGCGGTCAGGCGGACCTCCCAGCGCGGCCGGTATTCGGCCTGACCCTCCACCCGGGCCAGAGCTCGCTGCATGGCGACCACCGCCCGCGACCCGATGAACAGGGAAGCAACCACACCGATGATTACCAGCAAGGTTTGACGCCCGTCGAGTTGGGCTTCCACGTCGAGGATCACGTCCCGGATGAGATCGGTGACGGCGGGTGGAGCAAAGATCTCGACCGACTCCAGGGTGCGGTCGAGCGCATCCACGTCGCGCCCGAGCAGGGAGGCGGACGACACCGCCACCAGCAGGAGCGGCACGATCGCGAAGAAACTGTTGAAAGCGACGGCGGCGGCATACAGCATCACGTCGGCCCGGCGTAGACGTTTCCAGAAGGCGACCGGCCAGGCCAGGGCCCGGCGGGCTTGAGTAGCTGCCACGGTGCGAGAAGCATAGAAGTGGGGCCAGCGCAAGCTCGCGAAATCGGTACCATGAGGCAGGTGAAGAAACTCCTCCTCGGCCTCGCTTTAGTTGGCGCCGCCTGCTCCCCCCTCGTCGATTCGGTCAATGCCGGATCTACCGAGTTGACGACCGCGGAAGCCGAGACTCCAGTCACCACCGCCACCACACCAACCACAGCGGCGCCGCCGTCCACCACCACGACCAGTTCGACCACCACGACGACAACCCTGCCCGAGGCACCCTTCGCCCGGTTTGTCGACGCTCGCACGGTCGGAGTTGCCCGCGACGGCGGGGTGGAAGGACTGCTCCAGTTCCGGGGCAACCCCAGCCGTACCTGGTACGGGGCAGGACCGGTACCGGCCGATCCTTCCATCGCCTGGACATCAGAGATCGGATGCGGCCTGTCGACGGTTGGCAGCGAGACAAAGTCCTGGTGCGGAAGCGGTTGGACAGGGCAGCCCGTTGTGTGGGAGCGACCGGACGGAGTCACCGAGATCATCTTCGGGGCCTACGACCGGGCCGTTCACTTCCTCGATGCCGCCACCGGCCAGGCAACTCGGCCCGAGTTCCCGACTGAGGACATCAACAAGGGCTCGGTCACCCTCGACCCGGACGGATTCCCACTCATCTACTTCGGGTCACGAGACAACCGGATCCGGATTGTGGCACTGGATCGGAACGTCCCCACCGAGTTGTGGGCCTTCTTCACTCCCGCCAATTCCATCTGGAACGACGACTGGGATAGCAACCCGACCGTCATCGACGACATTCTGTTCGAAGGCGGAGAGAACGGAATCTTCTACGTCTGGAAGCTGAACCGGGGATACGACGATCAAGGGCGGGTCACTGTCTCACCCCAACTCCTCACTTCCGTTTCCTCCTACAACGACGCCCTGATTGACCGGGTGGGCCGGAACGTCAGCATCGAGAACTCCGTCGCGATCTTCGAAGGGACCGCCTACTTCTCCAACTCAGGCGGCCGGGTGGTGGGAGTCGACCTGACCAACATCGACGCCGGTGAGGCGCCGGTGGTGTTCGACTACTGGGTCGGCGACGACGTCGACGCAACCATCGTCATCGATGCCGAAGGCATGCTCTACGTCTCCGCCGAATTGGAGAAATTCCGGGCCCGCAGCGCCGAGCTGGGCCAGCTGATCAAGCTGGATCCGACGGCGGAGGACCCGTATGTGTGGGGAGTTCACGTGCCTGCCCGCTTCTCGGGAGACGATGGTGGCATGTGGGCAACCCCGGCGCTCGGTGACGGCGTCATTTACGCTGCCACCCATCCCGGCGAGTTGCTGGCAGTCGACACCACCACCGGCGAAGTCCTGTGGCGGGATGAGATCGGGCACCACGCCTGGTCATCCCCATCCGTTGTAGACCAGACGCTGGTTGTTTCGGTCAATTGCGAAGCCGGCGGGGGGCTGCGTGGATATGACCTCTCCACGCCGGGGACGCCCGTCGAAGTCTGGCAGGTCGACCTCCAGAGCGGCTGCATTGAAAGCACGCCTGCCATCTGGAAGGGCGGCATCTATGTCGGCTCGCGGGATGGCAACTTCTACGCCTTCAAGTAGTAACCAGCTTTCAGCTATCAGCCAGAGCTTGCTGGGACCGCGTTCGCCTGCTGTTGGTTCGGCATCCATGCCGTCAACCGCGGCTCTCCTCTTTCTCGGTTCCAGGCTCTCGCAACAGTGCCCGCACGGCTTGTCTGTCCACCTTGCCGGTGGGGCCCATCGGGAGTTCGGTGAGGAGGTGCCAGCCTTTTGGGATCCTGAAGTCGGCCAGGGTCGCTCGCAGGTCTGACTCGATCGAGTCGGAAGTGGCCGCCGGGTCTGCAAGAACCACTGCCGCTTCGATGCGTTGGCCCCAGGTGTCGTCGGCCACGCCGAACACAGCCGCCGCCTGCACTGAGGGATGATCCTCCAGGGCCATCTCGATTTCGACTGGATGAACATTCTCGCCGCCCGTGATGATCATCTCGTCGGCCCGCCCGACGATGTGGAGCCGACCTGCCTCGTCCAGGAATCCCGCGTCGCCGGTCCCGAACGGGCCGACCCGGTCCTCCTCCCCCAGGTAACCGGGGCTGACCATCGGACCCGAGACCCGGACCGCGGCAGGTTGCTCCGCCGAGCCGGCTTGCACCTCCACACCTTCCAACAGCGGGGCACCGGTCCCGGGCCGATCGCCCGGCCCCGCGGTTGCGATCTGTGAGGCCGTTTCAGTCATGCCGTAGGTAGGGGCGACCGGCAAACCGGCTGCCCTGGCGCTCTCGTGCAGAGAGGACCCGAGCGCCGCTCCACCCACCAGGATGCTCTTGAGCCGACCGCCGAACCCATCAGGCAACTCGGCCAACAAGGGCGAAATCATCGACGGCACCAGGGAGGCGTAGGAGACATCGTCCAGCATCGCGGCAATCCGGGACGGTTCGAACTCCGGCTCAAGCACCACAGTTCCCCCGGCCCGGAACATGCGATACGTGATGGCGAAACCGCCTAGATGGAACAGTGGAAGCACCGCCAGCCACCGATCATCGGGACTGACCGCCTGGCTGCCGAACGATGCAGCCGCCGAGGCTTCGTGGTTGCCCCACGTCAGTCGAACGCCCTTCGGATCACCCTCCGATCCGGACGTGAAGAAGACCGAATGGAGCTCATCCGGCGAGTGCGGATGTGGGACCGCCGGTCGACCCTCGAACAGGGATTCCGTGGCATGTGTGGTACGGCCGGTGAGGGCATCGGCTCCGAGGATGAGAGCCGGATCGGCCATATCGAGTTGGACCATCACCTGGGGATGAGCGAGCCGGGAGCTGATAGGAACTGCCACCCCGCCCATTCGGGGGATAGCCCACAGTGCTACCAGCGAGGGAAGGTCATTCCTCACCCACACCGGTACCCGATCTCCGGGACGCACCCCGTAGCCGGCCAGCGCACCCGACCCACGACTCACCAGCGTCGACAACTCTCGGTACGACACACTCCGGCCCGGCAACTCGACCGCCACAGCATCCGGCTCGAGGATGTTCCAGCGGTCGATGTGGTCCATGGGGGGAGCCTACGGCTCCAGTTACCGGCTACCCGGAGCCCGTTTCCCGAGTCGGGTCCCATGCAGCGGGCGACGGGCGGCACTCATCGATCTCCTCCTGAGTACCCTTTTCCGCCTGGAGGATTCAATGACAGTCAATTGGAAGTCGGCAGGCGAGTACGAGGACATCATCTACGAGAAGGCGGAGGGGATCGCCAAGGTCACCATCAACCGACCCGAGGTCCACAATGCGTTTCGTCCCA
>JBPCTX010000057.1:0-10298 GCA_051011455.1 Acidimicrobiia bacterium
TCATCGCCGCCGCTCTCGCCGAAGCCGGCACCGACCTCGAGCAGGTGATCCGCACCCGCACCTTCATAATCGACCCCGCCGATGCTGGGGAGATCGGCATCGCTCACGCCGAGTTCTTCGGCGCCGCCCGTCCCGCCTCCACCATGGTGGTAGTAGCCGCTCTCCTCGACCCCCAGTGGAAGGTGGAGGTCGAGGTAGAGGCGATTCTTCCACTCGATTCCTCCGCCGAGCAATAGCTCGGTCGTATCACGGGCGGAGGAATCGAATGCTGCCGCCGGAACCCGACCTGATCGACGACCGGCGCCGCCGGCGATGGCAAACCCAGCTTCTGTTGGTCTGGGTTGACTGCTGATTGCTGATTGCTGATTGCTGATTGCCGATTGCCGATTGCTGACAACTGATTTGCTGATAGCTGATAGCTGGCTGCTATCCTCTCCGCTCTGCTACAGTACCGATTGCCGATTCCGGCGGGGTTCCCAGGGTGAATGACACCACAACCATCATTGAAGATTTCGGCAAGCACGCCACCGACACCGGTTCGCCGGAGGTCCAGGTCGCGCTTATCACCGAACGAGTGAACCATCTCACCGAGCATCTGAAGGTCCACACAAAGGACCATCACAGCCGGCGGGGTTTGCTCATGCTGGTCGGGAAACGCCGGCGCCTCCTCAACTACCTGCGCAATCAGGATGTGGAGCGCTACCGCAGTCTCATAGCCAAGCTGGGACTTCGTCGATAACCGGAAAGGCGGCCGGGAAGGCCGCCTTTAACGCGAATACGTGAGGATCGGGTTCGTTGTCAGTGGTGATTCCTTGTCAAGGACGAGGTGTGACTACTGGTAATTGGCCCGCTCCTCCTGAAATACAAGGAGAGACGCGTGTCTGAATTCACCGTCAGCGCCAAGGTCGGAAACTCCGAGATCACTTTCTCGGCCGGCAATGTCGCCCAACAAGCCGATGGGGCCGTAACGGTTTCCTTCGGCGAGACCGAGGTGCTGGTCACCGCGGTCGCATCCCGCCGTTTGCGCGAGGGTGTCGACTTCTTCCCCCTAACCGTTGATTGCGAAGAGCGCATGTACGCGGTGGGGCGGATTCCCGGATCGTTCTTCCGTCGTGAGGGCCGGGCCACCGAGCGGGCCATCCTCACCTGCCGCCTGATCGACCGGCCGCTGCGCCCGTCGTTCAGGGAGGGCTTCCGGTCCGAGACCCACATCATCGCCACGGTGATGCAGGTCGATCACGAGCACCCCTACGACGTGGCTGCTCTCAACGGAGCGTCGGCCGCTCTGTCGATGAGCTCCATTCCGTTTGAGGGCCCGCTCGCCGGAGTGCGAATGGGTCTGAAGGATGGCGAGTGGATGGCTATGCCCACCTACTCCGACATGGAGGAGGCCGTGTTCGAGTTGACGGTCGCCGGCAAGCGCAACGACTCAGGGGGCATCGATGTCGTCATGGTCGAGGCGGGAGCTACCGAGGACGCCCTGCGGCTGATCGAAGAGGGCCAGCCTCCCAGCGATGAGGCCACCGTGGCCCGCGGCCTGGAAGAGGCCAAGTCCTACATCGGTCAACTGATCGATCTTCAGCTGGAGCTGGCATCGAACTTCGATCCGCCCGAGGTGGAGTGGCCTCTCGTCACCGACTACAGCTCGGACGTTTTCGACCGGGTGGAAGCCGCCGTCGGCGACCGGGCCGACGACGTCATCACCATTGCCGACAAGAAAGCCCGGGGCGATGCCCAGAGCGCGCTCGGCGAGGCGGTTGAGGCCGAGTTGATCACAGAAGAGACCGAAGCCGACGAGGCCGCCATGGTCAAGAAGGCCTTCCGTTCCGTCATGAAGCAGAAGATGCGGGGACGGGTCGTGTCAGAGGGTATCCGCCTCGACGGGCGCGCTCCGGCCGACATCCGTGACCTCGAAGCCGAGGTCGGGGTGCTCGACCGTACCCACGGTTCTGGACTGTTTCGCCGCGGTGAAACTCAGGTACTCAACGTGACCACGCTTGGCATGCTGCGGATGGAGCAGATGCTCGACACCATCGCGTTGGAGGAGTCCAAGCGATACATGCACCACTACAACTTCCCGCCCTACTCGACGGGTGAGACCGGCTTCATGCGCGGCCCCAAGCGCCGTGAGATCGGACACGGGGCGCTGGCCGAGAAGGCCCTGCTTCCCTCCATCCCGACCGCCGACGACTTCCCGTATGCCTTCCGGCTTGTGTCTGAAGTGCTGGCCTCGAACGGCTCTAGCTCCATGGCCTCGGTATGCGGCTCGAGTCTGTCTTTGATGGACGCCGGAGTGCCAATCGTGGCGCCGGTGGCCGGCATTGCCATGGGTCTCATCGCCCATGAAGACGGGTTCGTGACGCTGACCGACATCCTCGGAGCGGAGGACGCCCTCGGCGACATGGACTTCAAAGTGGCCGGTACCGCGGACGTGATCACAGCGTTGCAGATGGACACCAAGATCGAAGGACTGCCGGCCGAGGTGCTAACCAATGCCCTCAACCAGGCCAAGGACGCCCGCCTCAAAGTGCTGGCGGCCATGCAGGAAGCGATCGACGGGCCTCGCGAAGAGCTGCGGCCCTACACGCCCCGGATTGAGGCCGTGTCGATTCCGAGAGACAAGATCGGCGAAGTCATCGGCCCGAAGGGCAAGATGATCCGCGAGATCGAGGAAGAGACCGGCGCAACCCTCGACATCGATGACGACGGCACAGTGCGGGTTGGCGCAGCCGATCAGGAGTCGATGGAGGCTGCCCGCGAGAAGGTGTTGCAGATTGCCTTCCCGCCCGAGGCTGAGGTTGGCAAGGAGTACGAGGGTGAGGTGGTCAACATCACCAAGTTCGGTGCTTTCGTCAACATCCTTCCTGGTCGCGACGGTTTGCTCCACATCTCCAAGATCGGCGGTGACCGTCGCATCGAGAATGTCGAGGACGTCTTGAGCCTGGGCGACAAGGTCCAGGTGGTGGTCGGAGAGATCGACCGCAACGGCAAGGTCAGCCTCAACATGGCCGGCCAACCGCCCAGTGGCGGCGGCGGCGGTGGCGACAAGGGTCGTGATCGTGATCGTGATCGTGACAAGGGCGGGCGTGACGGCGGCGATGGCCGTGGCCGGCGCCGACCCCGTCAGGATCAAGCTGCCGAGCATCGGTCCGACTCACGTTCCGACTCACGTTCCGACTCACGTTCCGGCTCACGCTCTGACTCACGTTCTGACTCACGTTCTGATTCGGGCTCTGGCTCTGACTCCGGCTCCGGACGGCGGCGGGCCGCCAGCTTCGAGGACGAGTTCGAGAAGGGCCTGGACGGCTAGCTCTGGTCCTCCAGGGCCAGCAGGCCGTCGGCGAGAGCCTGATTGACTATCGCGATGCCGGTCGAGTTCACGTGCAAGAAGTCGTAGAACTCGGCCGTCGTCCACGGGTAGTCGGTCAGGTCCAGATAGGGCAGGTTTCGCCCAGAGGTGAATGACCTGACTGTGTCCCGATAGGCGTCGTAATCGGCGACGCCGCTCGGGTGCATGTCGAGGTAGTCCTCGGCAACGTAGGGCATCTCGACCACAACTACTTCGATCCCGCGGTCCTGCAGGCCGTCGACCAGGCGGCCGAAGGCTTCCAGTTCGATGCCGCCGGTGACGTAGTCGTTGAGCGCTCGCTCGCGAGTGCGGGTTACATCCAGCGGACGCGGGTTGTACTCCTCGCCGGGGAGAACGAATTCGCCGGTGTCGGGCTCACCCGGGTTGTACTGGGTGACCAGTGCGGCGGGATCCCGAATGTACGGGCTGATGCGCACCAGGGCAGAGGCTTCCGAGAGTGCCCGCTGCACCCGCTGCCCGGCGGTCTCCTCGCCCATGAACCGGGCCCGACCCCGCGAGTTCAGGTACTTGTCGAAGACCTCGGCGTTGGCCGTGCTGGCGTCGTTGAGGTCGCGGCTGGTCAGCCCGATCACCACTACCTCCGGGTTCGTGAGCGGCACTACGACGTTCAGTGCCCAATCCTCGGTCTGGCGCATTCCGGCGCCATCGAGTCCGGCGTTGTAGAAGCTATCGAACCCGGTCAAACGTTCCAGGTCGTCGGTGACGAATGCCGCATTGACCGACGAGTTCCCGATCAAGGCGACGTCGGCAGACGCTCCGGCCGCCGCCATCGTCTCCATCTCCTTGACCTTGCGGTCGGTCTGGGCGAAATTCCAGTCCGGACTTGGCAGCCCGCCGGACAGCACCCGCGAAATCAGTTCGGCCACCAGCAGGACCGCCAGAACGATCAGCACCGTCTTGCCACCCCGGTGTCGCCAACCGGGCATCAGGGCGGGCCTGGTCTGGTCGGCGTCGGCCACGATGAGCTCGGGCTCATCGGCGGCGTCGGCGGCGGGAAGTGTGCTGGTGCTCATGTCAGAACTGGAAGTAGATGAATGGGACGGTACCGCCTCCGGTGAACACGATCAGGCCGAGGATCATCACACCGTAGGCCAACCCCCGGCTCAAGGTCGGCCATTCCAGGGTGGGAGTCTGGCTGCGAGCCTGGCGCTGGGTCAGGTCGATCAGGAAGCTCATCAGGCCAAGGGGCAGCAGCAGCGCCAGCATGTCGCCGGCAGCTACCAGGTCGGGAACGGCGCCCCGCAGGGTGACGATCCCAAGCAGGTAGTCCCAGGCCTGGGAGAACGAATCGGCCCGAAAAAAGATCCAGGACAGGGCCACCAGGTGGAAGGTGACCAGAGCGGGCACGATATCGCCCACTGTGAACGGGTCGTCGGCCGCCTTGGGGCTCTTGTGTCTGAGGCTGCGATGAACTGCCAGATAGACGCCGTGCAGGCCACCCCACACGACGAAGGTCCAGGCGGCGCCGTGCCAAAGGCCGCCGAGCAGCATGGTGATCATGAGATTTCGATAGGTGAAGATGCGCCCCCGCCGGTTGCCGCCGATGGTGATGTACAGGTAGTCGCGCAGCCAGGTGGACAGAGAGATATGCCAGGTCCGCCAGAAGTGGGTGATGTTGCGAGCCAGGTAAGGCTGGCGGAAGTTCTCCATCAGTTCGATGCCCAATAGGCGGCTGGAGCCGCGAGCGATCGCCGAGTAGCCGGCGAAGTCGCCGTAGATCTGAAGGGAGAAGGCGTAGACGCCCAGCAGCAGGCGCAGCCAGTCTCCGGACCCCGACCGGCCGAATGCCTCGTTGACCATTGGCGCCAGCCCGTCGGCGATTACTACCTTGCGGAACAGGCCCAGCAGGATCAGATAGAGCCCGGAACGGACCTGGGGAGCGGCCAGCCGCACCCGCAACCGCTGGATCTGGGGGAGAAGGCGGCTCGCTCTTTCAATCGGGCCCGCCACCAGCTGCGGGAAGTAGGCAACGTAGACGGCGAAGCTGAGCAGGTCGTCGGTCGGTTCCATCTTGCGGCGGTACACGTCGATTGTGTAGCCAAGCGTCTGGAACGTGTAGAAGGAGATGCCTACCGGCAGCAGGATGGTGAGAGTGGGCAGGTTGGGCTCGAGCCCGGCCGAGTCGAGGAGTCCGGCGGCCGAATCGATGAAGAAGTTGAAGTACTTGAAGAAGCCGAGGATTCCCAGGTTGACGGCGACGCTGACGAACATGAGCAGTCGGCGGCGGGTGACTTCTTCTGACCCGTTGATGGCTCTCGCGACGAAGAAGTCGGTGAAGGTGGAAACGATGATGAGGCTTAGGAAGCGCCAATCCCACCATCCGTAGAACAGGTAGGAAGCAGCCAGCAGCAGATGATTCTGGCGCTTGCGCAGCACCGTCCAGTAGAGGATGAATACGAGCGGCAGGAAGACTGCGTACTCAAACGAGTTGAAAACCATTTAGTTCCTGTCGTAACCCCTGCAGCCCTGTCTTCCCCCGGCAATCGATCATTGTAATGGGTATTTCGGACCCCGCCCCTGGGGGATTAAGCCACTCTCCGTGGGTTTTGTAATCGAACATATGTTCGATTACAGTGACCAGTCTCATGACTTCCGTTCTTCACGCTTCCGGACAACAGCCGAGTTTGGAACTGGAGGCCGGCAAGGTTGTCGGCCTGGTGGGAGCTCCGGGATTCGGGCTCACCAGGCTGGGTCTTGGGCTGCTGCGTGATCAGCCCGGGTGGGTGGCCTGTGTTGATGTGCGTGGCTGGCTCAGTCCGGCGGCTCTATGGGAGGTGGGGGTTTCACCCGAGCGGGCGGTGATAGTCCGCTGCCCGGACGCTCGGCGCTGGCCGCAGGTGACGGCCGCCCTGGTGGAAGGCATGCGAGCGGTGTACGCCGAAGTTCCGTCGGGAGTGGCCGCTCCCATGCTGCGCCGTCTAGGTGCACTGGCCAGGGCCAGAGCCACTCCAGTGATGCTGCGGCCGCTGGGAGGGGATATCCCCGCCGGCCTGGCCCACCTCCGACTCGAGGCACAGTCGGTGGCCTGGAAGGGAGCCGGCCGAGGGAGAGGCCGGCTGCAGGAGCGCAATTTCACTCTGGCCGTCTCGGGTAAAGGGGCGGGTGGAATCCAGCAAATCATTGAGGTGGAGGACGATGGCACGAACGCTGTGCGTGTGGTTCCCCGACTGGGCGTTGCGATGCCTGAACGCGCCGTCGGATGAGCCATGCCAGGTCATCGATGACACCAATCGGGTAGTCGCCGTCAATCCTCCGGCCCGGGCCCAGCAGGCCAGGGTGGGGATGTTGAGGCGCGAGGCAGAAGCGGTGTGCCCGGCCATAACCACCTATTCGCAAGATCGGGGTGCCGAGGCCGGAGCCTTTGAGCCGGTGGTGGTGGCAATCGAATCGCTGGTTCCGCGGGTGGAGATTGCTCATCCCGGCCTCGCCTATGTGCCGGTGGCCGGGGCCGTCCGCTACTACGGAAGCGAAGCCGCCCTGGTTGAACAGGTGGCGGAAGCCATCGCTGCCGTTGCCGGCCCGGGAGCCGCCATCGGGGTCGCCCAGGGCCCGTTTGCCGCCCGCCAGGCAGCGGAGCGGGCCGGCGAAGAGCCTTACATCGTCACTGATGAGGCCGCGTTTCTGG
Organism: Acidimicrobiia bacterium; assembly: GCA_051011455.1. GTDB lineage: Bacteria > Actinomycetota > Acidimicrobiia > Spongiisociales > SHLN01 > SHLN01. The sequence continues at coordinate 6,996 of JBPCTX010000057.1, forward strand.
CTTCGCTCGACGTGAATGCCATCGGCAGCGAAGACCTGGCCTCAACTTTCCGCTGGCTCGGCATCGCCACTCTGGGAGAACTCGCCAGTCTTCCCCGGGCGGCAGTGGCATCCCGGTTCGGGCAGATCGGACTGGAAGCCCACCGGTCCGCCTCGGGAGAGGAACGGACAACCCATCCCCGTCTGGTGCCCGACGACCACGCGGTGGAGGAGAAATACGAAGACCCTCTCGTCAATCTGGAACAGGCCGGATTTGCTGCTCGCAGCCTGGCCAACCGTTTGCTGGAGCAGATGGAGGCCGAGGGGGTGGCCCCCCACCGGGTGGAGGTGGAAGCAGAGTCGGCAACCGGGCGAGTGCTGAAGCGGGTGTGGCGCAGTGCCGACCCCTTTGACGAGGCCAACCTGGCCGAGCGGATCCGCTGGCAGCTGCGGGCCTGGGTGGAGTCGGGAGGGGTCCCCGGTGGGTTGCGGCGCCTGCGGGTCAGTCCGGCCGATATATCCGGCGAGGGCCGCCAACTGGGCCTGACCGAGGATCCGGCCGGTGAGGCGGAAGCGACCAGGGCCTTGATCAGGGCGCAGTCGCTGGTGGGTCCCGACGCAGTTCTGCAAGCTCGTCCCCAGGGGGGGAGAGATCCGGGGGATCGGGTGCAATGGTTCCGGTGGGGGGATCCGGCTCCGACCCCTTCCCGGGATCCGACCGCGCCCTGGCCGGGCCGCCTTCCGGTCCCCTCGCCTGCTCTGGTTCCTCCCGAGCCCCGGCCTTTGACGGTGGAGTGGGAGGAAGGCTTGCCCGTCCGAGTCCGGTTGAGGAGCCGATGGGAGCCGGTGCTTTCCTGGGCCGGCCCCTGGCGCCGGGTCGGCCGCTGGTGGGAAGGGGAGAGCCACGCCGACCGCTACCAACTGGTCACATCAGCGGGAGCGTTCCTGTGCGAGGTTCGGGAGGGCGAGTCGTTCCTGGTGGGGGTGTATGACTAGCTCGCTTCGCTCGCGGCTGTCAGCTGTCAGCTGTCAGCCTTCGGCCATCCATCAATCGAGTTGCGTAGCAACTCGCAAGGAACGCCGCAGGCGTTCCCGGCATCCGGCATGATTGTTCGCGTCATCGTGGTTGCTGCTGGGCCCGGCGCCCTCGGCGCCGGCCGTCGATCAGATGGTGTGGCGGTGGCAACAATCGATTTCTCGGCCGGTGGCTCCACCTTGCGGGTCGCCCTGCCGAGAAATCGAATGGGGAAATTGCTTAGGGGTCGAGGTTGGCGTCCTGGCCTGCGAAGCGGTCTACCTCGACGTCGCCCCAGGTGGGCGGCATCAGTGTGTGATAGCCGGCTCCCAGGATCACGTCCGGGTCGAGGTTGGCGTCGAGGCCGGCGAAGCGCTGAACATCTGGAATGCTCCAGGTGGGCGGCATCACCGTGTGATAACCGGCTCCCAGGATCACATCGGGATCCAGGTTGGCATCCAGCGCCGCGAACCGGTCGAACGTCACTCCGGTCAGGTCGCGGAACGCCATTGCGGTGAATTCACCGTGCTCGGGGACCACGGCCGGATCGAAGATCGGATCGAGACCGGCGTAGCGGGCGGTCAGGTCGACGCCGCTCAGGTCCCGGACTGCCAGCACTGTGTAGGCGCCGTGCTCGGCTCCCCGGTCGTAGGCAGCCACCTCTTCATCGCCGTTCATCACAACGGCGGCAACCACTGCTCCGACGGCCATCACCACGAATAGCGCCATCCACTGAATCCAGCGATTGATGCGTGGGGCGGGTGGCCGGTGCAGCCGGGGTCGCAGATCCAGGCGCTGCTTCTCGGGCGCCACCGGTGTCTTGTGCTCAACTCCAGGTTTCTTGTCGATCAGGTCTGCCATGAGTCCTTCCTTTCTGCTTCCAACTATCTGCTCGCGACCCTGTCGAAAGCTGGCAAGGACCTTGAAGAACTCTTGCGGGATCTTTGTGAATACGGTCACAAGCCTCTAGCCGGAGCTGAGAGGACCCGGTTGAATGGAAGTCGGTGGGATATGCGATCCGACACAGAGATCCTCATCCTCGGTCCACTCGAAGCCCGTCGGGAGGGTGATCTCATTCACATCGGCGGTCATCACCTGCGAGCTGTTCTGGCGGCGCTGGTGCTGAGCGCCAACCACTCGGTCTCGACCGACCAGCTGGCCTGGGTGGTCTGGGGGGATGATCCGCCGCCCTCGGTGGAAGGCACCATCCAGTCCTATATCTCCCGTTTGCGCCACCTGCTGGGCCGGGAAGCCATTGTCAACGAGGACCACTCCTACACCCTGGTGGCCGACTGCGAGCAGATCGATGCCTGCCGGTTCGAGCGCCTGGTCCATGAGGCCAGAGAGCATCTCTCCGAGGACCCGGCAGCAGCCCTCGCTTCCTCGCGCCAGGCCATCGACCTCTGGCGTGGTCCGGTGCTGGGGCGGCTGGGAGACGAGGAGTTCGGGCACCTGGAAGCGATTCGGCTCGATGAGTTGCGCTTGTTGGCTGTAGAGATCGAAACCGAGTGCGAGCTGCGGCTCGGCCTGTGCGCCGAGTGTGCCTCCCGCCTGCGCGCCCTTGTCGTCGAGTATCCCTATCGGGAGCGGTTCTGGCGTCTGCTGGTCGGAGCCCTGTTTGCCGACGGACGGCGCCTGGAAGCGATGGAGGCCTTCGATGAGTACGGGCGGTGGATGGCAGAATCCGGGCTGGAGCCCGAGGTCACCTTCGACCAGCTGGTGGCGGACGCCCGCGTTAGCCGCCGGGAGTGATCTCTTCGTAGGTCCGGCGGATGGTGGCTTCGACTGCCTGGCGCATTTCAGTTGGCGTTCCCGCCTGTTCGACCATCGGGTGGATCACCACCCGGACCCTGCCGCCATACATCCGCCAGTCGCCCGGCGGCCAGGCGTCGTCGGTTCCGGAGATGGTGACTGGCAGGATGGGAGCGTCCACCGCCCGGGCGATGATGAACGGCCCTTTCTTGAACTCCTTGACGTGATGGTCGCGGGAGCGGGTTCCCTCGCCGTAGATCATCAGTGAGAGACCCAGGTCGAACACTTCGCGTACCTGCTGGTTGATGAAGTCGTAGCCACCGGCGCCGGCCTGGCGGTCGACTTTCACCATGTGCATGGCCTTGACGGCGGTCCGGAAGACGGGGATCTTGTAGACCTCTTTCTTGGCCATGGACCGGTAGTGGATCGGCCAGAGTGCCAGCCAGTGCACCATGGGATCCAGGTTGGAGAGGTGAGTGGAGACCACCACCTGGGCTCGCTCTGGCCGCAGGTGCTGGCGGCCCTCCACCTCGAACCGGACCCCCGCCACCACCAGGA
>JBPCTX010000058.1:0-3729 GCA_051011455.1 Acidimicrobiia bacterium
GGTTTGCGCAGGCGCTTGTCTGCCCCACGCCTTCTCTTGTCTTTCAGGCGGGCATTCTTAGCCGAACGCGAGGGCCGGGTCGGCACCCGGCGCCGGCGCTCCCGGAGCGCATCTTCGAGCATCTCGGCCAGCCGGCGCCGCGCCATCTGGCGATTGCGCCACTGCGAACGTGACTCACTGACGGCCACCAAGATCACACCGTTGCGGACCCGCGACCCCAGGGCGTGGAGCAGCCGGGTTCGCAATTGGTCGCCCACCGCCAGGCTGGCAGTCAGATCCCAGCTGAGCTCCGCCCGGGTGGCGTTGCGGTTGGCATGTTGGCCACCCGGGCCACCGGGAGTGGAAAAGGACCACTCGAGCTCGGACTCGGGTATCACGAACGAATCGCCGACGGGAAGATCCATCCCAACAACGTAGCTCCGACGGGACCGGGTCGGGTGACATCCGGCCGGCGCCACCCCTTCGAGGCGATAGAGTGCCTGCCACGGAGGTATCCAATGCCGAACATATCGATGCTGGAAATCGACGATCTTCTGGAGTCGGAACTGGCCGGCTTCGTCAGGAAGTGCTTGAAGCACCGGGCCCCCGACCCGGCCTTCCACGCCATCCAGGGCCACAACCCGTCCTTGTCCAAGGCCCTCTACGTGGCATGGGGAACCGTGTTCAACACCGGTTCAGTCGACCACAGCCTCAAGGAGATCATTCGCGTCCAGCTCTCGCGGGCCGCCAACTGTAATTATTGAGGGAATGTTCGATCCGCTTCGGCGAAGCGGAATGGGCTGACAGAAGAGCTAATCGACGAGGGCATCGACAACTGGCGCGAGACCGACAAGCTGACCGCCGCCCAGAGAGTCGCTCTCGAATACAGCGAGCTGATGCAGTTTGATCCCGACAAGATCGACGCCGCTTTCTACGATCGGCTCCGCCAGCACTACTCCGAGGCTGAGATCGTTGAGCTGGGAGCCTTCATCGGTTTCAACGTTGGCTACCACACGTTCTTCCGGACCCTCGACTTCTATCCGATGTTCACTCCGGATGGCCGCCTGGTTAGCCAGGAGGAGTCGCGCAGGATTTACGGCGACACGCCCGGATCACACAACCGTGCAGACGTCCTCCGAGCCCTGGCCGAAGGCGCCGCCGCCGAGGAGGCGAGCAGCCAATGACCTTCATCGAACCAATCAGCCGCCAAGAGGCCCAGGAGCGGGGTCTGGGACCGGCCCTCGACACCTTCGCCGCCATGGGAGATGCCGAAGGCACCTTCCCGCGCATTTTGGCCCACGCCCCCAATTACGCGGAGGCGCTGTGGGGTGCGATGTCCGAAGCCCTCTATGAGGGGGGCGTCGACCATCGACTCAAAGAGTTGATCCGGATCCAACTGGCAACTACCGCGGGCGACCCCTATTTCGCCGCCCTGCGGTCGGCTGAAGCCGATATCACTGAGGATCACATCGAATCCGCTCTCGGAGCCTTCGAAGATGACGCCGGGTACAGCGAGGCCGAGAAGTGGGCCCTGCGCTACGCCTATCTGATGTACCGGGAGCCGGAGAAGCTGGATGCCGCCTTCTACGAGGAAGGCAAACAGCACTTCAGCGAAGCCCAGATCATGGAGATCGGCGGCCTGACCGCCATCCATTACGGCATGCAGGTGTTTATGAGGACGCTGCAACCGCGTTAGTCCCTGGTCCCGAGTCCCAAGCCTTGGCTGTTGGCTGTCGGCTGTCGGCTGTCGGCCGCAACACCGTCGCCTCGCTATGGTGAAAGGCTTATGCGCGATCGTCGACAAACTGTGCTCACCGACATCTTGCCGCCCGAGGATCGGGCGATTGAGGCGGTGGTGGCCCGGTATCAGAAGGTGGCACCGGCCGTCACTCGCTTTGCCAGGACTCTGAGCAAGAACGAGGGGCTGCGCGTCAGGCTGGGATCTGAAGCAGCCAGCCGGCCCGGTGAGGTTGTGCTCGATCCGCGGCTGTTCCAGGCGGCCTACAGCCGAAGTGCCCCCGTCACCCCGGCGGAAGTGGCGCTCGCTTCGGCGCTGCATGAGGTAGTCCACCTGGCGGTCACCGACTTCGAAGAGAACCGGCCGATCCCGGAGGAATGGCTGCCTGAGGACGCTTCCGAAATCGGCGAAGACCCGGTTCCTCTCCTGGATGCCCTGGCGGAGGCCGGCGGCCCGGCTGCCGAGGCTCTGTTCCTGGCACTGGAGGATGCCCGTCAGGAAATCGCCCATCTTTCGGCCTACCGGGGGGCGCAGTCGGTCCTGGAAGACATGTACCTGGCGGCCAGCCCGGACGCGCTCGCCCACGCCCGGCCCCTCGGTCAATTCGCGCTGGCTTGCTTCTTGGTCGTCGGCGGATATTCGGAACGGGATCGGCTCCAGAAGCAGGTTGAACCGCATGTGGCATCCGCACTGGACGACGCCATGGCGTTCCTGGACGGAGTGCTGGAGTCAACCGACGTATGGGAAGTCGCCGGCCGCGCACTTCAGCTCCTGCAGGTCGCCCGCCTGCATGGCCTGCTGACCGAAGTGTCGGGAGGGTCGATGATCGGGGATCAGGACCAGGCCTCCGAATCCGATCGCGATGCCATTGCCGACGGAGTCGATCGGGTCCGGCTGACCAGCCCGATCCTCCAGGACGTCGAGAGCTACGACGAGACAATGGAGGCCACCGCCGGCGACTCGGACACCGAGGGTGACTCCGAGGCTGGCGGCGACCCCTCGACCGAGCAGCTGATCCGGGTTTCGGAAGCGCCGCTGGTCTACCCACCCATCGGCCAGGGGGGCAAGCTGGTGGTTAGCCCGTTCCCCGAGCGCTTCCGTCAGCTGGCGGCCGAGGGGCGTGAGTCACTCGACGGAGCAGCCCGGGCCTGGGGAGTCGCCCAGCGCCACATCTCAGGAGAGTTGTGGCCTCTGTTCATCGCCAATCAGCGGCGCGGGCTGCGCTCCGGCTACGACGCCGGAGACCTGTCGCCCTACGCCGCCCTGTTCCTGGGCGGCGGCCTCTACCAACGGATGTTCGAGCGCCGGGCTATCTCCAGCCGCCGCTCGTACGCGGTCAGCCTGCTGGTAGACGGATCAGCCTCGATGCTGCAGGCCCGGCGACTGCCGGGCGGAGGGCGCGCCCCGTGGGGGATGGCCGCTGCCACTCTGGGAGCGTGGACCCTGGCCCGCCTGTCCGATGAGCTGCAAGTGGACTTCGAGATGGCACTGTTCAACCGCTCGTTCGCGGCAGCACCAGACGACACCGAGGCCAGCTACATCAAGCGCATGCATGGGTCGGCGGCGGGACTGCGGCGCACCCAGGGAAGCCACGCCGAGCGGCTGACCCGGACCGTCAATCACTACATCCTCAAAGAGTTCGACCAGCGATGGCGCGCGTCTGAAGACATCGTGGCCGGCCTGTTCTGGACCGCCGCCGAACCGCGGGCCTCGGCCGCCCTGGCTTCACGCAATCGGGAGGAGTCCCCACCGGTTTCGATGTTCGAGAAGGCCGCCAATGTGGACGAGTTGAACGTTTCTTACGCCGCCGACCGCCTTCTATCTCGCCGGGCAACGGTGCGAATTCTGGTGGTGCTGGCCGACGGAATGACCCGCGGCTCGGTCGAGTCCCTGGCCGAGACTGTTCGCCAGGCCGAGGTGGCGGGCACCACCGTCCTCGGCATCGGAATCGGAGACGGAACCGTGCAAGCCGCCTACAGCCGCAACCAGGTGGTGGAGCGGCCCGATGCACT
>JBPCTX010000059.1:0-4503 GCA_051011455.1 Acidimicrobiia bacterium
AACAAGAACACCAGGGCCGAGGCGGCCGAGGCCGCGCTGGTAGGAGAGGCCCCCTCTGAGGAGCTGTTCCGAGAGGCGGCCGAGCTGACCGCCCAGGCCTCCAACCCCGAGACCAACGTGCGGGGGACGGCTGATTGGAAGCGAGAAGTGGTCCGTGTCTACACCCGGCGGGGCCTGGCGACGGCCCTGGCGCAGGCCCAGGCTTAAGGAGTAGCGATGCAGATCAACGTCACCATCAACGGCACCGAGCACAGCGACGACGTCGAGCCACGCCGGCTCCTTGTCGACTACATCCGCGGCACCGGTAACACCGGCACCCACATCGGATGTGACACCACCAGCTGCGGAGCCTGCACCGTCCTAGTGGACGGCACGCCCATGAAGACCTGCACCATGTTCGCGGTTCAGGCCAACGGAGCATCTCTGACCACGGTCGAGGGCTTGAAACAGAACGGGGAGCTCGATCCGATCCAGGCTGCCTTCAAAGAGAAGCACGGCCTGCAATGCGGGTTCTGCACGCCGGGAATGATGCTCACCGGCAAAGCCCTGCTGGAGGAGAACCCGGATCCAACCGAGGACGAGGTCCGGTGGGCAATCAGCGGCAACATCTGCCGCTGCACCGGGTACGTGAACATTGTCAAAGCCGTGCAACACGCCGGCGAACTGATGCGCGAGAACTGAGGAGACCACGATGACAACAACCGCAGATCACGCCCATCTCAACACGCCACCGGAAATCGGTGGCATCGGGCACAACCTTCGCCGCCACGAAGACGCTCGCTTCATCCAGGGGGCCGGCAACTACCTCGACGATGTCGAGCTTCCCGGGATGCTGCACATGGCGATCCTGCGCAGCCCGGTGGCCCACGCCAAGATCCTCTCCATCGACACGTCCGAGGCAGCAGCCCTGGACGGCGTGGTGGCAGTGGTGACCGGTGAGTTGATGGCCGAACACAATCTGGCCTGGATGCCGACGCTGTCCGGCGACACCCAGGCTGTGCTGGCCACCGACAAAGTCCGGTTCCAGGGCCAGGAGGTAGCAGCCGTCATCGCCACAGACCCCTACGTGGCACGAGACGCCCTCGGCTTGATATTCGTGGATTATGAGGAGCTGCCGGCCATCACGAACCCCCAGCAATCGATGGCCGAGGGAGCCGTTCTGATCCGTGACGACAAGGAGGATCAGACCGACAACCTCGCCTACGAATGGGAAGCAGGAGATAAGGATCTAACCGACCGGGCGTTCGCCGAGGCCGACCGGGTCGTTTCACTCGAGACGCACTACCCGCGCTCCCACCCCTCGCCGTTGGAGACGTGTGGGGCGGTGGCGGACGTCAACCCGGCCACGGGCGAGGCGACCATCTATATGACATCGCAAGCCCCTCACGCCCACCGGACCGTGTTCGCGCTGGTGGCTGGTCTTCCCGAGCAGAACATCCGGATCATCTCTCCCGATATCGGGGGCGGCTTCGGCAACAAGGTCCCGGTCTATCCGGGGTACGTGGTGGCCACCGCGGCCTCACTGTTGATCGGTAAGCCGGTCAAGTGGGTGGAGTCGAGGACTGAGAACCTGATCTCGACCGGCTTCGCCCGCGACTATCACATGAAGGGCGAACTGGCCCTGACCAACGACGGCAAGATCCTCGGCCTGCGGACCGAGATCTGGTCGGATCAGGGTGCGTTCTACGCCGATGCCCAGCCCACCAAATTCCGGGCCGGGCTGTTTCACATCGTCACCGGGTCGTACGACTACCCGGCGGCTCACGTTGTGGCCCGGGGCGCCTACACGAACAAGGCTCCGGGTGGCGTTGCCTACCGGTGCTCCTTCCGGGTGACCGAAGCGTCCTACATGATCGAACGGCTGGTTCAGAACGCCGCCTACGAGATGGGGATGGATCCCGCCGAGTTCCGTTCGATGAACTTCATCCAGCCGGAGCAGTTCCCTTACCACTCCCCGACCGGGTTCGTCTACGACTCGGGCGACTACGAGGGTGCGTTGCGCAAGGCGCTCGGAATGGTCGGCTATGAGTCGCTGCGCGAGGAGCAGGCGGCCGCCAGGGCCGAGGGGCGGTTGATCGGAATCGGGATGGCCAGCTTCACCGAGGTGGTGGGGGCCGGTAACTCCGAGGAGTACGACATCCTCGGCCTGAAGATGTTCGACTCCGCCGAGTTGCGGGTGCATCCGACCGGCAAGGCGATCCTCAAGCTGGGAGTGAAGAGCCAGGGCCAGGGTCACGAAACGACGTTCGCTCAGATCGTGGCTGAGGAACTGGGAATCCCGGCCGGCGACGTCAAGGTGGTCGAAGGCGACACCGACAACACGCCGTACGGCCTGGGCACTTACGCCAGCCGCAGCACTCCGGTAGCGGGGGCGGCGACGGCGGTCATCTCCCGCACGCTGCGGGAGAAGGGGCGCAAGATCGCGGCCCACCTGCTGGAGGCCTCGGCTGAGGACCTCGACTGGGAGCCGGGCAAGTTCTTCGTGAAGGGCTCGCCCGACCAGTCCGTGACCATCCAGGACGTGGCTTTCGCCGCCTACACAAACCCGGCGGCCGGTGAGGAACCGGGCCTGGAGGGCGTCCACTACTACGACCCACCAAACATGACCTACCCGTTTGGAACCTATGTCGTGGTGGTCGAGGTCGATCCCGAGACCGGCGAGTGGAAGGTCGACCGCATGATTGCCGTCGACGACTGCGGCGTGCGGATCAATCCGATGATTGTGGACGGCCAGATCATGGGAGGGCTGACCGAGGGCTTTGCGGCTGCCACCAACCAGTTCATCACGTTCGACGACGACGGCAACTGCATCGGCTCGAACTTCATGGACTACCTGGTCCCGACGGCGTGGGAGACGCCTCGCTTCGAGACCGGTGAGACGGTAACGCCGTCGCCGCACCACCCAATCGGGGCGAAGGGCGTCGGCGAGTCGGCCACGGTCGGGTCGCCGGCTGCCTACGTGAATGCCGTCATCGATGCGGTCGCCCACCTGGGTGTGCGCAACATCGACATGCCGCTGCTGCCCGACCGGGTGTGGGCTGCCATTCAGGGCGCCAAGAGCGGGTAGCGATGGCGGAAACCCTGCGACTGGTCGCCCGCCTGGCGGCGGAGCGAACGCCGTTCGTTGTGGCCACCGTGGTGTGGCGCCGGGGCCCTTCGTCGGGCAGGGAGGGAGCTAAGGCCGTCGTATTGGCCGATGGCTCGCTTCACGGCTGGCTGGGCGGCGCCTGTGCCGAGCCGACCGTGATCAAGGAGGCCCTGCAAGCCCTGCTTGATGGCCGCCCCCGTCTCATGCAGCTCGGGGACCCGCAGGAGTTCGGGGGCAGGCGAGGCGACGGCGTGGTCTCGGTTCCGATGGCATGTGAAAGTGAGGGCGCAATGGAGGTCTATCTCGAGCCGGAGCTGCCGTCACCGCAGCTGGTTGTGATCGGGAGATCTCCGGCAGCAACCACGCTGGTGAAGATGGGAGCCGCCCTCGGATGGCATTCGACGCTGGTCGATGACGGGGCGAAAGAACACGACCATGCGGATGTAGAAAGGGTGGCACGCACGCTGGATCTCGCCCCGCTCGGCATCGGCGAGCGCGACTTCGTGGTGGTAGCCACTCAAGGTCACTACGACGAGAAGAGCTTGGAGGCCGCCCTGTCGACCACTGCCGGCTATGTCGGCCTCGTCACTTCTCGCAAGCGAGCGGCCTCGATCCTCGAGTTCTTACGCGGCTCCGGCGTCACGGACGAGGCACTAGCCAGAGTTCATGCCCCGGCCGGCCTGGATCTCGGCAGCCTCCCCAATCAGCAGATCGCAGTGGCCGTGCTGGCCGAGATGGTGGCCTTGCAGGCGACCGGAGGGTTGACAACCGGAGTGACCGTTGCACAGCCGGAAGAGGCGATTGATCCGGTTTGTGAGATGGTCGTGAACGTTGAGACGGCTCGCTGGACATTCGACCACGAAGGGACCACGTACTACTTCTGCGCCCCCGGCTGTCGGAAAGCGTTCGAAAACGATCCGGCGAGCTTCGTCGGATAGCTAGAGGAGATGACATGAAGATCAGCCACGAGTTCGAAGTCGAGCGCCCGCTCTCGGCAGTGTGGACCACGTTTCAGGACGTTCCGGCAGTGGCCCAGTGCCTCCCCGGTGCCGAGCTCACGGAAGACCGGGGCGACGGCACCTATGTCGGTGACCTCCAGATCAAGCTCGGCCCGATGAGCGCCAAGTTCGAAGGCGAAGCCAAGGTTGTGCCGAACCCGGAGGCGCACACTGCCCTGATCGAAGGCAAGGGCGTCGACCGCAGCGGTGGAAGTCGCGGCCAGGTGGACGTCGAATACCGGCTGGCCGAGAGCGGCGGCCACACCAGGTTCTTCGTCGACGCCGACATCAAGCTCTCGGGCGCCATCGCCCAGTTCGGACGGGCCGGTCTGGTCGAGGAGGTGTCAAAACGATTGATCGACGACTTCGTCTATTGCCTTCACGCCAAGCTCGCCGCCGGTACGCCAGAGGAGGCAT
>JBPCTX010000060.1:0-10181 GCA_051011455.1 Acidimicrobiia bacterium
GCGATCTGGCCGCCGCCGACACCGGCGAAGACCTTCACCTCGCCGCCCTCGGGGGCATAGCGCAGGGCGTTCTCCACCAGATTGGAAACGATCTGAGAAACCCGGACCGGATCGACCTCCACCCGGCCCCCGGCACCGGTCTCGATGTTGAGCTGAACCGAAGCTGTCACGGCTCTGGACCGGTACTCCTCGGCCACCCCGCGGACCAGCCCTCCCAGGTCGACCGGTTCGGGGCGAAGCGAGAACTCGCGCGCCTCAAGTCGGGCCAGGAGCATCAAATCTTCCACCAGCCGCGACAAGCGGATGCTCTGGCGTTGCAGGGCGGCCGCCACCTGCGGCAGCTCCGCCTCACCGACCTTGCCGTCGGCCAGGGTTTCGGCATAGCCGGCAATGCTGGTGAGCGGGGTCCGCAGGTCATGTCCAACGTTGAGGAGGAAATCCTGCTCGCGCTTGGCGGCTGCCTCCAGCTGCTGAGCCATCTCGTTGAAACTATCGGCCAGGTGCGACACCTCATCATCGCCGTCGTCTTCCACCCGGGCGGTGAGGTCACCGGCCGCCACCAGGCCGGCGGCATCATCAACCCGTCGCAGGCGATCGCCCAGCCTGCGCGCCAACAACCCGGCCAACGCCGCCACCACGATCACGGCCGCTCCCAGAGCGATCAAGAAAGCCCGCAGCAGCGCCACTCCCTCCAGGAGCCCGGCCTCGCTTCCCAGCAACACCACCAGGGTGGCCTCGGGTGTCCCGCTGTCGATGGTCCTGGCCACCACGACCACTCGCTCGCCGTCCACCTCTCCCTCGAACTCGCTGGTTGTGCCGGGCAGGAACTCGGCCTCGTTCAGATCGAGCGCCGGGATCAGAATGCTGCTGCTGGGCACCACGAGCTCTCCCCGGCGCACCGCCGCGATCTCGACGAAGTCGTGCCCTCCCAGACGGGAGGCCAGCACCAGGATGTCCCGAACGGTGCCCTGGTTGAGCAGGTTGCGCAGCGCGTTGTCGCCTCCGCGCCTGGCCTCGCTTACGGCTTCCTCGGCCTGCAGGCCGATCACTTCGGCCTGCCGGGTCAACTCCTCCACGGCCCCGTCGCGAGCCTGGCGATTGGTTCCGGCCGCGGCGAGGATGCCGCCGACCACCAGTGCCAGCGCCGCCGCCGACATCAGGCTCCAGAAGAACTTGCGGCGCATCAGCGCCCCATCTTGTAGCCGACGCCCCAGACGGTCTCGAGCGGAATGTCGGGCAGCTTCTTGCGCAGCTGGCGGACATGGACGTCGACGGTCCGGCTCTCGCCGAAGTAGTCGTAGCCCCAGACGGCCTCCAGCAGCTGGTTGCGGCTGAGCACGATGCCCCGGTTGCGGGCCAGATACCAGAGCAGATCGAATTCGCGGGCTGTTGGCTGCACCACTTCGCCGGCCGGGGTCCGCACCGTCCGTCGTCCGCTGTCTATCTCGAAATCGGCCACTGTGATCGCCGCCGGGGCCTGGGGTTGCTGCTCAGATCTGCGTAGAACGGCCTTGACTCTGGCAACCACTTCCCGGGGCGAGAAGGGCTTGGTGACGTAGTCGTCGGCGCCGATCTCGAGGCCGACCACCTTGTCGATCTCGTCGTCGCGGGCCGTCAGCATGATGATGGGCACATCGCTGGAGGCCCGTATCCGCCTGCACACCTCCATGCCGTCGATGCCGGGCAGTCCCAGGTCGAGCAGAACCGCGCTCGGAGAGCGCCCGGCCAGCAAGTCGAGACCCTTCTCCCCCGTGGCAGCGTGCAGCAGCCGGAACCCCTCCTTCTCGAACACGAGACGGAGCAGGTCGGCGATCTCTTCCTCGTCTTCGATGAGGAGAACAAGTCCATCCATGCAGTGATCAGCCTCCCGCCCAATTATGAGCAGTTTGTAAAGGAGCGATGTGCCTTTCAGGCCGGGATGAGCGGCAGCCGGCGGACTTCCGCCTCGGCGCTGCCGCCGGACCAACGCACAATCACCCGGTCCCCCGGGTCGACTTCCCGGCGAATCAACCCCAACCCGACCGGAGCTCCCAGCTGGAGGGACTCCGACACGGAGGTGATGGCACCGACCGCCTTGTCGCCCGCCACCACCTCTGCTCCAGACGGCGGCAACGCGTTCTCGGCGAGAACCAGGCCTCGCAGGTGCCGGTTAACGTGCCCGCGGGAGTCGATGCGAGCCACCAGCTCCTGACCCAGATAGCAGCCCTTGGTGAATGAAACAGCCTCTGCAACTATCCCGGCTTCCTGCGGAATGGTCGACTCGTCAACGTCGGTCCCCATCGCCGGCTCACCCTGCTCCACCCGGGCTGCGGTGTAGGCCAGCTCGCCGGATCTGACCGCTCCGGCTGCGGTCAGGTCGTCGATCGGAGGCGCGATTACAAACCAGCGGTCGAGCGATCCCAGGGGGCCGGCAATTGCCTGTGACGCAGCGAGGCCGGCCAGGATGTCGGCGGCGGCGGGTCCGATCAGGTCCGTCACCGGCTCGGCGTCACCGATGTTGACGTCGACCCGAAGCTTGAACCGGGCCAGATCGGCTCCGACGGAGCTGCCGGCGGCGGAGTCGCAGATCAGCAGGAACTCGTCGCCGACCCTGGCCACCCACAGCAGCGCCCGCAGCTTCCCACGGGGCTCCAGAAGCAGAGAGCGCACAACCGCACCCTCGGCCAGACCGGTTAGATCCTGGCTGAGCAGGGAATCGAGGAAGGTCCCGGCGTCGGAGCCTCCCACCCGGATCAGTTGGTGCTGACCCTCCACCGCCGCTGCTTGCTCATGCAAGGCCTGATACTCGCCGGTGACGTCTCCGAAGCTGCCCATGCTCACACCTGCTGCGCCCCAGCGATGGCGGCGAGCACCGCCGCCGCCTTGTTGAGACACTCCTGGTATTCGGCTGCCGGGTTGGAGTCGGCAACCACGCCGGCGCCGGCCTGCACCCAGGCTCGATCATCGGTCGCAACCATCGATCGAAGGGCAATGGCGGTATCCAGGTTGCCGGTGAAATCTATGTACCCAACCGCCCCGGCGTACGGCCCCCGTGCCACCGGTTCCAGCTCGTCGATGATCTCCATCGCCCTCACCTTGGGTGCCCCGGTCACCGTGCCGTGGGGAAAGGTTGCCCTCAGGACGTCGACCGGACCCGTCCCCTCCCGCAGGGCGCCGGAGACTCCGGAAACTATGTGCATGACATGTGAATAGCGCTCGATGGTCATCAACTCATCGACTTGAACGCTGCCGAACTCCGACACCCGGCCCAGGTCGTTGCGAGCCAGATCCACCAGCATCACGTGTTCGGCCCTCTCCTTAGGGTCGGCCAGCAGTTCATTCTCGAGCGCTTCGTCCAACCCGCGTGTCGCCCCCCTGGGGCGCGTGCCGGCAATGGGACGGCTGAACACCTTGCCGTCACGGGCTCGCACCATTATCTCCGGCGAGGACCCGGCGATCGACAGTTCCTCGTCGCGAAAGAAGAACAGGTAGGGAGACGGGTTGATCAAACGCAGCACCCGGTATACGGAGAAGGCATCTCCCTCGAAGGGAACCTCCACGCGCAGCGATGGCACCACCTGAAAGACATCGCCGGCATACACGTACTCGACCGCCCGCTCGACTGCTGCCTCGTACTCGGCTTGGGAGAGGTTGATGGTGGCGCCGGCCGGAGCCTCCGCAAAGTCGGAGACGGCGGCGGGCCGGTAGTCACCTCCAGTGCCCAGGCTGACGGCGGCATCCTCCAGTTGCTGCTTGGCCTCGGCGTACTGAGCGACCGGATCATCCCCGACGTAGACGTTGCGGATGAGCATGATCGTGTCGCTGAGCCGATCGAGGGCCGCCAATGAACCGACGAATTGCCACAACTGCTCGGGTAAGTCCCGGTCATCGTCGGGCCGGTTGGGGAGCCGCTCCACGTATCGGACGCAGTCGTAGCCGAGGTAACCGACGACTCCGGTGTGGAGGGGGGGAAGGTTGGGAAGAACCGGAGTCTGGAAACGGCTCAGGAGCTGCTCGAGCACCTCGAGCGGATCGCCGGCGGGGATGTCGACCTCTGCCCCGGTCACCTTGGAGACACCCCCGCTGCTGCTGAGAGTGAACTCGGGGTCCCAGCCGACAAACGACCACCGGCCCCAGCTCTCACCGCCCTCGACCGACTCGAGCAGGAAGCCGGGACGATCGCCGACCAGCTTTTCAAAGACGGTCACTGCGGTCTCGCGGTCCCCGACAACTTCCAGCGTCAGGGGCACAACCGAGTACTCGGCGGCCAGTTGGACGAATTCTTCCTGCGACAGCATGAAGGGAGGTTAGAAGCGCCGGGGGCGTTGCCGGCGCTAGATGGAGTTGAGACTGTCGAGGCCGACCCCGCGCAGCAGGTCACTGAACCAGGCCGACAGGCTGGTCATCTGATCGGTCACCAACAGAACACCAAAGACGGCCAGGAGCAGGCCAGAGGCGGCCTGAATCGGCCGCAGGTAAGGCTTGATCGCGTCGAACCCGGCCAGCACTTTGTTCGTGGCCAGGGCGGCGGCCAGGAAAGGCACTGCCAGACCGAGCGAATAGGCCAGGAGCAGCACCACTCCTTCCCAGGTGCCGCCGTCTCCGGTTGCACTGATGGCCAGAATCGAGCCGAGAACCGGCCCGATGCAGGGGGTCCAGCCGAACCCGAAGGCGATTCCCATCAGGGGCGGAGCGAATACACCCAGCCGTGACGGCCTGACCTCCAGACGACGCTCCCTCATGACCGGCAACAGAAATCTCGGGTTCCAGATGGCGGTGACAAACAAGAGCAGACCCATCACGATCACAAACCAACCGGCCCACGCCACCCAGCGATTTCCCGGCAGCGCCCAGGAGGCGCCCAGACCCCAGGCCACGAAGACAACCGTGAACCCGGACACGAACAGCAGCGTCACGCGTAGCATTCGCCACTTGGACTGCTGTCCGCCCTTCAGATCCTCCGCCGAGTAGCCGGACATGAGTGAGAGGTATCCGGGCAGGAGGGGAAGAACGCAGGGAGATATGAAGGACAGCGCGCCGAACAGGAAGGCGACGCCGACTGCGAGCAGATTGACTTCTTCAATGGTCATGAGAGCTTCCCGGGTGGCTAACGGCGAGCCCCCGGCCGCGGTTCCCCGTTAATGTCCACCCCTCATGCCCACGATAGATGACTTCGAAGAGTTGGCCTTGCGTATCGGGACTGTCGCTCGCGCCGAACTCCACGCAACCTCGCGTGACCCGGCCATCAAGCTGTGGATCGACTTCGGCCCCCTTGGTGAGCGCCAGTCGTCGGCCAAAGTGACCGACCATTACCAGCCATCCGACCTGGTGGGCCGCCAAATCGTCGCCGTCACCGGCTTCCCGGCCATGCGAGTGGGCGGCTTCCGTTCTGAGGTGCTGGTGCTGGGAGCACTCGCCGACGACGGGGTAGTCCTGCTCAACGTCGATCAGGCTGTGCCGCCGGGAAGCATGGTGGGATGAGCAACCGCTTCGCTCGTTCGGACCGGCGCATCACCACTCTGATGGTGGTGGCGGGCTTCGTGCAGGCATTCGCCGGAAGTTTGCTGGTCGTCACCCTGGCCTTCTCGCGACCCGATCTGGAGCTGAGCAAGGCCGACGCCAGCTGGATTCTCGCAATCATCCGGCTCGGCAGCTTCTCGGCGGTGGCGTACGGAATCTGGGGCGACCGGTTGGGGAGGCGCCGACCGCTCCTGGTGGCCTTCGTGACTCTGCTGCTGGCCAATCTGGCGACGGCTTTCACCTCGGGAGTGGTGACCTTCACAGTGTTTCAGGCGATTGCCCGGGCTGCATCGGGTGCGGTAGCCGCCCTTGCCATCGTCTACCTGGCCGAGGAGGTCAATCCCCGGGTTCGCAGCTTCAGCATGGGAATCTGGGGGGTGGCCGGAAGCCTGGCCGGTGGACTCGCCTTCCTGCTGGCTCCACTGTTCGAGCTTCCTCCCGATCGCTGGCGCTTGCTATTTGCGCTGAGTGCCCTCGGGCTGCTGGCCTATCCGTTGCTGGCCCGTTTCTTGAAGGAAAGCCGTGCCTTCGCTCCTCTGGTAGAGCGAACGCCGGTGATGGCGGTTCTGTCAGGCGAGGCCGGCCGGTACTTCTGGCCGTTGGCCGTCGCCGGAATGGCGGTCGGCGCTTTCAGCGGGCCCGCCGTCAGCTTCGCTTCCGATTACCTCATCAACGATCTGAATTGGACGGTCCTGGCTTCGAGTCTCACGATCATCTCGGCCGGCGCGCTGGGAGCGACCGGCCTTCTGATCGGCGGCCGGGCCGCCGATCGCTGGGGCCGCAAGCCGGTGATCGTTCTTGGAATGGCACTGGGAGCGGCGGGCGGAGCCGCCTTCTACTGGCAACCTGGACGCTTGCTGATCCTGTGGATCGTCGTCGGCAGTTTCGGATCGAGCATCTTCGTGCCTGCCTTCTCTGCCCTGCGCAGCGAGTTGTTCCCCACCAGGAACCGGGTGGTAGCCGGATCCCTGCTGTCGGCCATGAGCGTGACCGGGGCGATCCTCGGCCTCGGGTTCGGGCGTTTGACCATCGACAGCTGGGGGCTCCCCACCACCATTACGGTGCTGGCAGCCGTCGCCGCTGCCGCCATTCCGCTCATCTTGCTGCTGCCCGAGACCAAGGGGGCAATTCTGCACCAGGACGGGTCGCCGCCGGTAGCTGCAGGGGCCGGCGTCCAGGTGGTGGCGCCGGACGCGTAGCCGTCAGTCGGGGAACGGCGCTCGCTGAACCAATCCTCCGAATCCGTTGGCCATCAAGAAACCCATCCGGCTCTGGGGCCGCCTCCGGCCCTGCTCACCGGCCAGATCAGAGAGCTCGTCCTTGAAGTGGAGTCTGGGATATCTGGCCAACACCTCGTCACGGTTGGCCGGGTTGATCTCGTGCAAGCGGCCACCGACCGAGTCGAGGCCCGATCCCGAACGCAACAGGTAGGCCTCGGGGCCGTCGGCCACGGAGACCTTCACGTTGAGGTGAAGGCAGATCGCCTCCGACAGGGCACCGGCCCGGTCGTCCGACCAGCCTTGCTCGGAGGCAAACTCCCCGGCCGCGACAGCCCCCTCGAAAGCGAAGCACTGGTAGCGATCATCCTTGAACCCGAAGGCATCGGTGAGTCCCAGATCGTGCAGCAGCGAGGCGACCCAGAACAGCTCAGGATCGAATCGCAGTCCGCCGGCCTGGGCCAGCAGGCTCCCCCAGTAGAAGGTTCTCAAACAATGATTGGCCAGGCTCTGGGAACTGCTGGCGATGCACAACTCGGCCGCCTCCGTGGCGATGGCAGAGTCGGGAACTACCAGGGCATCCAGATCGATGCGAGCGGCCGACCGCTTGGGAAGGAACCGGCGCAAGAGCAGGCCGGCTCGCACTCCGCCTGCCTGAGCCAATTGGCCAAAGCGGTCGGAGCGAGACATTCGCCCTCCCGTCGACAACGCCCACTCCATCGTTCCAATCGCGGCCATAGCGGCAGGGTAATTGGTCAGGCGGCCGGTGCCGGTCGCAGAAGAGAATCGGGCCGGAAGTGCCACCATCCGAGGGTGGCGGCTCGTACGACGTTGAGGACCACGATCCCCCACCACACGCCGGTCAAGCCCCATCCGGCCGGCACCACCGCGGCCATGACGCCGATGGCCACCACACCGGCCAGAACCATCGCAGCCGCCAGATAGCCGAACTGAGCCGCTCCCATCGCGATCCCATCCCAGACATAGACCAGGGCTGCCAGGGGCTGCAGTAGCGCCAGTATCGGCCACATCGACTCGATCGCCATCCGCACCTCCGGCTCGTTAGTGAACCATCCCGGGATAACCGATCGCGACAGGATCAGGAAAATGAGAAACGAAACTCCCACCACGCTCCCCAGCTCGAGCACCCGCAACGACACGTTCCAGGCTTCCAAGGGCCGCCGTTCACCTAGGAAGCGGGCTATCAGGCTCTGGGCTGCGATCGCCAGGCCGTCGATGACCAGCGCCAGGAAGATGAGGATCTGCATCGCAACCTGGTGGGCGGCTACCTCGGCGTCGCCAATGCTGGCGGCTACCCGGGTGGCCACGGTGAAGGTCACCAGCAACGCAAGTGTGCGGATGACAACGTCGCGGCCGACTTTGAGCAGGCCGAGCAACTCGGCCGGGACCACTCTGGCGCGCCGAACTTCGAGGCGACGGCGGATCAATACCAGAAACCAGACTGCTCCCACCCATTGGGCTGCCAGGGTGGCGGTTGCCGCTCCGTTCAGGCCCCAGTCGGCTCCAAAGATCAGAAGAGGGTCGAGCACCAGGTTGACGACGTTGAAACCCAGTGTCACGTAGAAGGGAGTGCGGGTGTCCTGATGGCCCCGGAAGGCGCCATGCCCCAACATGATGATGAGCACGGCCGGAGCGGCCAGGGCGCGGATCCGCAGATACCCCGCCGCCTCTTCGGCCACGGTGCTCGAGGCCCCCATGAGGTCGAGAATGACGTCGGCCGCCAACACAAGGATCCCGGTGACAACCACGCCAAGGGCCACCGCCGCGACCAGCCCGTTCCAAATCACCCGGCCGGCCCGTCCCGGGTCGCCCTCGCCGATGGCCTTGGCGACCAGGGGCGTAACCCCGTAGGCAAGGAAGTTGAAAGCGAAGAAGGCCAGGGCGAAGATCGCTGCGTCAATGCCGAGTGCAGCCAATGATGTGGTGCCGAGCCTCCCGACGAAGGCAGTGTCCACCAGGCTCACCAGCGGGTCGGCGGCCAGGGCTCCCAGGGCCGGTATCCCCAGGGCCATGATGCGCCGATCGTGCGAGCGCCGGGCGGCGCGTCCCGTCACTCCGGAACCGGCGTCTTGTCCGGGTAGGGACAGATCTCGTTGAGGGGGCACTCAAAGCAGAGTGGCTTGCGAGCATTGCAGACGTCCCGCCCAAACTGGATGAACCGCATCGAAATGCCGGCCCACTGGCGCCGGTCGTAGAGGGCCCGCAGGTCGAACTCGATCTTGGTGGCGTCGGTTTTCTCGGTCAGACCGAGCCGGCCCGACAGACGCTTGACGTGGGTATCGACCGCAATTGCCGGCTTGCCCCAGACCTCGGCCAACACGACGCTGGCGGTCTTTCGTCCCACTCCGCGCAAGGTGATCAGTGATTCAAGATCGGCCGGCACCTCGCCGCCGAAGCGCTCCATCAGGTCGGCCGACATGGTGACAATCGACTTCGTCTTCTGCCGGTAGAAGCCGGTCGAGAAGATCACCTGCTCGACCTCTTCGAGCCGGGCACCGGCCAGCGCCGCCGCGTCCGGCCACCGCTCGAACAAGGTGGGGGTCACCGAGTTGACGTTCTCATCCGTGGTTTGAGCCGAGATGATGGTCGACACCAGCAGTTCCCAGGCGCTGTGGTAGGCAAGCGCGGTTCCCATCTCCGGATAGCGCCGCTTGAGACGCCGCAGGACCAATCGGGCGCGTTTTCGGGTGGCTTCGGGTGGTTCCATCAGGCGGCGATAGTAGTTGGCGGTCACCAGACGCCCGCCCCCCATCCTCACGGCTGGCCGGGCACCCTGCAATTGCGGTAGCCTCTCGCCCGTGTTGTTGCGCAGGGCAGTCGAGAAGTACGGGCGGGTCGAGGGAAACCTGCTGAAGGTCGACGACTTCCTGAATCACCGTGTCGACACCTCACTCTTCCCTGAAATCGGCGAGGAGATCGCCAAGCGGCTCGCCGGGTCTCAACCAGACCTGGTGCTGACCGCCGAAGCCAGCGGAATCCCTCCCGCCATCGTCGCCGCCCAGGCTCTTGGCGTGCCGATGGTCTACGCCAAGAAGTACGTCGGCGTCGGTGAGCGCTACACCTTTGCCCGCGAAGTCTCCTCACCCACCAAGGGAACCGAATACCGGGTGGAGGTAGCCAGGCGGGTGCTCCCACCCGGACAACGGGTTGCCATCGTCGATGATTTCTTGTCCGGCGGCCGGACCGCCGAGGCGCTCGGCGAGATAGTTGAAGAAGCCGGAGGTGAGGTCCTGGGCTTCATCTTCGTGATCGAGAAGACCTTCACCGGGGGACGGCAGCGACTGGAAGAGCACGGCTGGCACGTCGACGCTCTGGTCACGGTCAGCTCCCTCGACAACGGCGTGGCGGTGCTGGAGCCGGAGTGAGGATCCCCGACGACAGGATCCAGGAGTTCAGAGACCTTTACGCCGAGTGCTACGCCTGTGGTCTGGCCAATCCCATCGG
>JBPCTX010000061.1:0-7458 GCA_051011455.1 Acidimicrobiia bacterium
TGAATCCGAACTAACCCTTTGCCCGCGCCGCTAATTGTGGTCGGCGTGGGCCGCCACCTCGAAGACGGTGAGCGCAGGTTCGGCCCCCACCGATCTGAACATCAGCACCCCACCGGGTGTATCCACTGACGCCCGGTACCGGTCGAGTGCTTCCTTGCTTTCCCAGACAGTAACGATCCGCCATAGATCGCCGCCAGACTCCCGGATCAGGAATGACTCCCTTATGACCAGAGGCAGCGAATCGCTTTCGTCATTGAAAGCCTCAGTCAGCTTCCCGGCCAGTCCGCCGGCCACCTCAGCCTCGAGCATCGTGACGACCATAACGTCCCCCTTTCTGACTCAATCATTGCCGATCGCGCCGGCCGGTGCGGCTGTTGGGGATAGAGGCCGGCCGGCAACGCCGGGGTAACGTCACGTCGATGTCAGGAAACAAGCCACCAGAGGTGAGCACAGGCGCCGGGCTGGCGATCGGAGCCGGCATCGGTGTCGCTCTATCTGCCGCCACCGGGAGCCCGGTCTGGATCGCCGTCGGGATCGCAGTCGGCGCAGGCATCGGGCAGGCCTACTCACGCAGCCGCGACGACACCGAAGACTGACCGATGCACATAGAGGTCGTTTCGGTGCAAACCACACCGCTCCACTGGACGGCCTCTGGATCTTCCCGCTGATTGGGACAAAGTCGGGTCCGCGGCGGAGCCGTCTGAGTCGCCGAGGCGGGTTAGTGGCCGGTCAGGCCAACCTTGGCGCGGACACTCACCTGGTAGCGCTCGGCGCTGGAACGGGCATCAAGGGCACCCTTGTTCATCAGCCGGGAGACTTCCTGATCGTCGAGAGCGCTGTAGGCAGAGCGGATGGGAGCCAGGCCGTCGACCACAGCTTCAGCGACAAGTTGCTTGAACTCTCCGTACTGCTTTGCGTTGTGCTCATCAACCAGCTTCTCCACCGGCGTCTCACTGAACAACGAGAGGATCTCCAACAGGTTGCTGATGCCCGGCTTGGCTTCCCAGTTGTATTCGATCCCGGTGCCAGAATCGGTGACTGCCCGCCCGATCTTCTTGCGGACGACGTCAGGCTCATCGAGCAGCAAGATCCGGCTTCCCTGGTTGGGATCAGACTTTGACATCTTCGAGGTCGGGTCCTGCAGCGACATGATGCGGGCGCCATGCTCGGGAATGATCCCCTCGGGCACCGGGAACTCGTCGCCGAACCGCCGGTTGAACCGCTCGGCCAGATCCCGTGCCAGCTCGAGGTGCTGAGTCTGGTCTTCCCCCACCGGAACCTTGTGGGCGTGGTGGATGAGAATGTCGGCCGCCATCAGAACCGGGTAGGAGTACAGGCCTAGGTTGGCGCCCACCCGGTCCGACTTGTCCTTGAACTGCGTCATCCGGTTGAGGGACCCGAGTTGAGTAAGCGTGCCAAGCAACCAGGACAGCTCTGTGTGCTGAGGCACCTGGCTCTGGTAGTAGAAGAGCGAGGAGTTGGGATCCACCCCGGCTGCGATCACCATCTTGGCGGCCTCGAGCCGATCCTGTTCGAATTGAGCCGGATCCTGCGGCACCGTCAAAGCGTGCAAATCGACGATGCAGTAGATGGTGTCGTATTCGTCCTGCAGCCTGACCCAGTTGCGGAGCGCGCCCAGGTAATTACCGATGTGAATATCACCGGTCGGTTGAATTCCCGAGAAGACGACTTGAGCCATAAGGGTGCGGAGGTTAGCCGTCATGCGGTCACCCGCCACCCGTCACCGGCTACCAGTTTCCGTCCACCGGCCTCCCAACGGGGGACTCTTCCGGGCGGCGGGCACCGGGCAACGGGCACCAGGTGTTGACTTAGACCGCGTCAACCACCAAACTGCCCTCCACATGATCGCTCTCACCAACATCCTCATTACCTAGCGCGTACGCCCCACGCGTGCGCGCCCTGCCCTTCGGAGAATCCGAAGGGTTTTTCATTGAAAGGAGGGGCGATGCTCGAGATATACGACACCACCCTGCGCGACGGAACCCAGCGGGAGGGGATCAGCCTGACCGTAGAGGAGAAGCTGCGCGTCGCCACCCTCCTGGATGAGCTGGGCGTCCATTACATCGAGGGCGGCTGGCCGGGTGCGTTGCCCAAGGACACCGAGTTCTTCACCCGGGCGGCCAAGGAGCTGGACCTGGGAGCATCAACGCTGACCGCCTTCGGTTCCACCCGCCGTGCCGACGTAGAGGCCGGCTCCGATCCCCAACTGCAAGCTTTGCTCGACGCCGAGACCGAAGTCATTTGCATCGTCGGCAAGTCGTGGGACTACCACGTCACAGAGGCACTGCGCACCAGCCTGGATGAAGGGGTGGCAATGGTCACCGACACGGTGACGTTCCTGCGCAATGAGGGCCGGCGGGTGTTTCTCGACGCCGAGCACTTCTTCGATGGATTCACCCACAATCCTGACTACGCCCTGCGGATTGTGGCAGCCGCGGCCGAGGCCGGAGCGGAGCGGGTCATTCTGTGCGACACGAACGGAGGGGGCCTTCCTTCCTCAATCGGGGCCGCCGTGGCCGCCACCGCCCGGGCGGTACCCGATGCGCAGCTCGGCATCCACACTCATAACGACTCGGGTTGTGCCGTCGCCAACACCCTGGCGGCGGTGGAGGCCGGTGTGGTCCAGGTTCAGGGGTGCGTCAACGGCTACGGAGAGCGAACCGGCAACGCCGACCTGTGCACGGTGCTCCCCGACCTGGTGCTCAAGATGGGAATCGAGGCGATTCCCAAGGAGCGCCTCACTCGCCTCACCACGATCTCGCATCTCATCGCCGATCTAGTCAACATCACCGTCGACCCCCACCACCCATATGTGGGGACTTCGGCCTTTGCTCATAAGGCAGGCCTACACACCTCGGCGCTGGCCCGACGCTCGGATGCCTATGAGCACATCAGCCCCACGGAGGTTGGCAATACCACCCGGATGGTGGTGTCGGAGATGGCGGGGCGTTCCACTGTGCTCGGAAAGGCCCGGGAGCAGGGACTCGACCTCGACGACGAGACGGCCGCCGTCATCTTGTCCACCGTCAAGGACCTGGAGACGAGGGGCTACCAAATCGAGGCGGCCGACGGCACCTTCGAGCTGATAGTGCGACGGGCCACCGGATGGGAGCAGCCGTTCTTCGAGCTGGAGTCATTCCGGGTGTTCACAGAGCGTCGCGTAGGTGGCGAGGTGGTGGCTGAGGCAACGATCAAGGTGCATGTCAAGGGTGAGCGGGTAGTTGCAACCGCCGAAGGCGACGGTCCCGTCAACGCCCTCGACCGCGCACTGCGCCAGGCACTGGCGTCCGCCTATCCGGATGTTGAGCATCTCCGTCTCACCGACTACCGGGTGCGAGTCCTCGACCCCGCCGCCGGCACCGCCGCCGTCACCAGGGTCTTGCTGGAAATGAGCGACGGGAAGGAAGCCTGGGGAACCATCGGCGTGCACGAGAACATCATCGAGGCCTCCTGGGAGGCGGTCGCCGACGGGGTTGTGGTCGGCCTGCTCCGGCTCACCTGACATGTTTCTGGGGACCGCCGCCAACGTCGCCACCGTCCTGATCGGTGCCACGATCGGGGCGATTGCCGGAGCCCGGTTCCCGGAGCGGATCCGGGCGACCGTCATGGCCGGCCTCGGCCTGCTGACAATGGCAATCGGCTTCCGGGATTCGCTGGCAGCAGACGAGTTGGTGCCGGTGCTGGCCGCCATTCTGGTGGGCGGAGTGATCGGCGAGTTGGTGGGGATAGAACAGGGCCTGGAGAGGCTGGGCGACTGGCTGCGGGACCGCTTCGTCGGTCAGCATGCCGCCCCTGCCATCGACCCCGAGCTGCCCGAGGCCGCGGTCGACACCCTTCCCGACGACTCCCACAGCCGGTTCGCCGAGGGGTTTGTGGTGGCATCACTGGTCTTCTGTGTCGGCCCGCTCACCATCCTCGGCTCCATCAACGACGGGCTGGGGGATCCCGAACTCCTCTATATCAAGGCCGGCTTGGACGGATTCGCATCAATCGCCTTCGCCGCCGTCTACGGCTGGGGGGTCATCTTCTCGGCCGGCACGGTCCTGGTGATACAGGGCGGGATCGCCGGGATCTCTGCCGTGCTGGGCGACACGCTTTCGGACGCCTCCCTTGACGCGTTGACCTCGGCCGGGGGGATCCTGCTGCTGGGGGTGGCTCTGCGTTTGCTGGATCTGAAGCGGATTCGGGTCGCCAACTTGCTGCCAGCCCTGCTACTTGCCCCCCTGTTTACTGCCCTCTGATCACGTCGAGCAGAGATCGCATGATGCGGGCGGAGGCGCCCCACAGGATCTCGCCCTCCACCTCGATGAACCACAGTTCGTGGCCCGACCAGGTTTCGGTTCGCCACCGATCCTCGTTGAGGAAGAAGTGCAACGGCGGGACCATGGTCGACGCCACTTCTGCGGGATCCGGGATGAGCCGGGGAACACCGGCCAGCCGCCCTACTACCGGCGCCACAACGACCTCTGCCCGGTTGGTCGAAACCGGCTCCAGGAAGCCAAGTGGGGTCACCTGCTCAGGAGGGATACCGACCTCCTCGTCGGCTTCTCGCAGCGCCGCTGCCAGGACCGAGGTGTCGATCGGATCGATCTTGCCACCGGGGAAGGCGAGCTGGCCGGGGTGCGAGGGCATGTGGTCGGGCCGCTTGGTTATGACAACGCGAACGATGTCGTTCTCGTCCTCATACAGGGGAACCAACACAGCTGCCGTCGCCGGAAGCGGGCCGAAATGGTCGGCCGGCAGGTCGGTGAGCGTGTCCCAGAGCGATGCCATCGGCAGAGCCTACGACCCGCGAGGCATCGTGCTGGAACCTCTCCGGGGGCTCAAGGCAGAAGTCGCGACGTCGATATGCTTGCGCAATGCCAAGACCGCAACCACTGGGCGGAGGGCCCGGAATGCCTGCCGGGGGCTCTCGCTTCACCCCCAGGCTCGAACTCCGGCCCTTCCGGCGCCGGGACCTTGATTCCCTGGTGGATGCCGCCGCCGACTCACTTCCGGACCTGAACAAGTGGCTTCCGTGGGCCCACTCGGGCTACAGCCGTCGGGACGCGCTGGTGTTCTTGCGCGACTCGGTATCGGCTTGGAGTGAAGGTCGGGCTTTCGACTTCACGATCCGCTATCTCGACGATCCCGGCTTTCACGTCGGCAACGTCTCCGTCTGGTATGTGTCCCGCCAGTCGCGAGTGGGCGAGGTCGGCTATTGGATCAGGTCGACTGAGACCAGCAAGGGGATCGGAAGCGAAGCCACGGCCCGGATCCTGGCGGTCGCCTTCGATGAGCTGGGCTTGCACCGGGTGGTGCTGCGAATCGCTGTCGGCAATCGGGCCAGCGAGCGCATCGCTGAGAAACTCGGCTTCACCCGTGAGGGCCTCCTGCGCCAGGAGCTCCAGGTGAACGGAGAGTGGATGGATCATTCCATTTGGGGACTGCTCGAAACCGAGTACGAATCGATGAAGGAGCACTACGACGACGCCGGTTGGCTAACTACTTGATCTGCCAGGTCGGCTTCACTCTCGTCGGGCTTCGGCAACGCTGATAGCCGCAAGGCCCCTTGAGTCCGATCGGGTACAGCGCCTGACCAGCGTTGTCTCGCTCGAGCTCACCACGTGAAGCGACCCCCGCCGAGCCGGGCCCGGGATAACAGCGTCTTAGGCTCCATTCATGCACGAAGTCTTCGTGTCACCGGACGAGAAGAAGATTCCGCTCGTTGACTCAGCAAACCTGCTCGAACTGGCAGTTGACGCCGGCGTGGCTATCGCACATCTGTGCGGCGGGCGTGCCCGCTGTTCGACGTGCCGGGTCAGGATTGTTGAAGGGCATGCTGCTCTCGCCGGCCGCACGGAGAGCGAGACGGCAATGGCTGAGAAACTCGACTTCCCCGATGAGATAAGACTGGCCTGTCAAACGGAAGTCCAGGGCTCGGTTCGGCTGTGGAGGCTGGTTCTCGACAGAACCGACGCCGAAATGGCTTCTCAACTGGGAAGAGGTCACTACGTCGGGCCTGTGGGAAGGGAGGTCGACGAGGCCGCTGTCATGTTCACGGACATTGCTGGATTCACAGCTATGTCCGAGTCACTTCCTGCATATGACATCGTCCACATTCTCAACCGATTCTTCAGTCGGGCCGGTGAGGCCATCGAGGCTCACGGCGGCAGAGTGGACAACTACATGGGCGACGGCGTCCTCTCCGTGTTCGGTATCGACGGGGAGGCTGACACTGCCCTCTCTGCAATCAAGGCCGGGCTAGCCGTACTCGATGTCGCTAGCGATATGCATGACTATGTGAACCTCATCTACGGGCACGCATTCAAGGTACGGGTGGGCATAGGCCTGGGGGAAGTCATCTTCGGTCTAATGGGCGCCGAGTCCATGTCCCGGGAGACCGTCATCGGGGATGTGGTCAACGTCGCCAGCCGATTAGAGGCCGCCAACAAGGAAGCAGGAACGAAGATGCTGGTCACTGACGACATCCAGGCTCGTACTGCCGCGACCGTCGAGTACGGCCGGCGATTCGATCTGGACATCCGCGGGAAGGCGGGTCAAATCATCGCTCATGAAGTGCTTGGCCTCACCAGCTGAGCAGCCGCCATCCGACCCGGACATGAAGAAACCCGGCGGGAACCGCCGGGCTTCTTCTCAGGAATCCGAAGAGCCAAGACAAGAAGTGAGCCGGCGCAAGCGCCGGCTCCTCGATACAAACCGCTTCCACCAAACATGAAGAAACCCGGCGGGAAACGCCGGGTTTCTTCTTCGGAATCCCAAAAATTCCCTCCATCATGCCGTGCATGTCGCCGCCGCCGCCTGGCATGGCGGGAGGCGCCTCTTCAGCCTCCTCAGCCACGATGGCTTCGGTGGTGATGAGGAGACCTGCGATCGAAGCTGCGTTCTGCAGCGTCGAACGGGTGACCTTGGCGGGATCGATGACCCCGGCCTTCATCAGGTCCTCGTAGATGCCGGTCTGGGCGTTGAAGCCCTCCGTGCTGCCCTTGAGGCCCTTCACATGCTCAACGATCACGCCGCCCTCGTAGCCGGCGTTGACCGAGATCTGGCGCAGCGGGCTCTCCAGCGACTTGAGGACGATCTGACGACCGGCCTTCTCGTCGTCGGTGCCGCCCCGCAGCTTCTCGATGGCTGCCGAAGAGTGAAGCAGCGAAACGCCACCACCGGGCAGGATGCCCTCTTCAACGGCCGCCCTGGTCGCCTGAATGGCGTCCTCGATGCGATGCTTGCGTTCTTTGAGCTCTACCTCGGTGGCCGCGCCGACCTTGATGATGGCAACGCCACCAGCCAGCTTGGCGAGACGCTCGGAAAGCTTCTCACGGTCCCAGTCCGAGTCGCTGTTCTCGATCTCACGACGAATCTGAGCCACGCGGGCTTCGACGTCGGCCTTTTTGCCATCGCCTTCCACCATGGTGGTGTCGTCCTTGCTGATAACCA
>JBPCTX010000062.1:0-4144 GCA_051011455.1 Acidimicrobiia bacterium
TCTTTCCCCGATTGGAGGAGCGAAGTGCCAGCCTGGCCAGAACTCTCTCCGGTGGGGAGCAGCAGATGCTGGCAATCGGAAGGGCATTGATGACCAATCCGACCCTGCTCTTGATGGACGAGCCTTCGGAGGGATTGGCCCCGATTGTGCTGGGCGTGATTCGCGACACCCTGGCCGAGCTGAAGGGATCTCATCTCAGCATCCTGCTGGTTGAACAGAATCTGGGCCTGGCGCTGGCACTGGCCGACCGCCTGGTGCTGATGAGCGAGCACGGCCGCATCGTCTGGGAGGGCACGCCCGACGAGCTCAGAAATGATGAGCAGACGCTGAGCACCCATCTGGGCGTTTGACTCTCAGCCGACGACGTGAGCCACGTCGTAGTTTCCCCAACCCACGTCCCCGTCGACCAGGTCCATCATGCGACTTGCCCACTCGGCAGTTTCGGGACGATTGCTGTTGATCTCAGCTTCCTCGGCCGAGGAGAAGTCGACAACGATCAAGAAACGGCCCGGGTCGTCGCGATCGGCCAGGAGACGGCTTCCGAGATAGCCGGGAGCCACACCTGCCTCCGCCTCATGCCACGCCGACATCAGACTTCCCAATGCAGCGCCGTCGGTTGTCCGTATCGCCATTGTTTGAGTGAATCGCATGGGGTCTCCTCGCTCGTCTGCCACCCAGCGTATCTGGGTGGCGCAAGTCCGGCCAGGACGTGCCGCCCGATTCAGGCTGGGCCGGCACCGGAGCCGGGCACGAAGTGGCCATCCGGCGCCGAGGTAGGACGTGTCCCTTCGGCGATCAAACTGCCGCGCAGGTAGGTGGCGGTCACTCCCCCGACCAACCGTAGTCCCGAGTACGGCGACCAGCCCGCTTTGGAGATGATGTCGGTGTCGGCCACGTCCCACACCTGGCCAGCATCCACCAGCACCAGGTCGGCGTCGGCTCCTGCCACCAGCCGTCCCTTGCGCGGTGCCAATCCGTAGCGATTCGCCGGCAACTCCGAGTACCACCGGACCACGTCCTCGAGGCCGATCAGGTCCCGATGGGCAGCGTCCAGCAGGAACGGCAGAGTCGTGTCCAGCCCGGGTAGCCCAAACGGAGCCTCCCAGATTCCGGCATCCTTCTGGGCCCTGGTTGAAGGTGCGTGATCGGTGGCCACGTGAGTGAGGAGGCCATCTCGCAACAGGCTCCACATGTCGGCGACATCTCCGTCCGACCGGGCCCGGGCGGGTGGAGTGAACTTTCGGAGAGGCCCTTCCATCAGGACCTCGTCCTCACGAAGTGCGAAGTACTGGGGACAGGCCTCTGCGGCCAGGTCGGCTCCCATCCCCCGAGCCCACTCGACGACACCCGCCACCCGCGGCGTGCTCACGTGAGCGATTGTGGCTCGGGTCCCATGCCGGGCGGCCAGTACCCCCGCCATGGCCACCGCCACCTCCTCGGCGGTGCGGTTGCGCCACTCAATGAGCAGGCCGTTGTCATCGCGGCCGGTCTGGCGCAAGATAGCTTCCGCCGCCGCCGTGATCGACTCGTCCTCGCAATGGATAAGACATGTGCCTCCAAAGCCCGCGATCAAGCCGAGAGCATTGTCGAGCTGAGCGGCAGTCAGCCCCGGGACCCCATGGGTGGTACAGGTGAAGATCTTGAAGAAAGCAACCCCGGCCTCCCACAAAGCAGCCAACCCATCCAGCCGGTCCGGCCAGGTGTGGGCCGCCAGCCCGAAGTCGACATGTGACCTCCCTTCGAGGTGGGCCAGCTTCTCGGCCAGGTCCTCGACGGATCGGATTGGATCGCTATGCGTGTGCTCGATGATGGTTGTGATGCCCCGGGCCGCGGCGGCGGCTGTACCGGTGGGAAAGTCCTCCCGACTGGTATCGCCCGGGTCCATCAGGTGAACGTGGCTGTCCACCATGCCGGGAAGCACAAAGAGGCCGTCGGCTTCCACCACTCTTGTGGCCGGTTCGTCCTCAGGGCCGACATGAACGATGCTCCCATCCTCCACGTAGACATTGGCCCGCTGGCGGCCATGGCCGGAAACCACGACTCCGCCCTTGATCGCGAGGTCTGTCACTCCAGATCCTCGAGAACCCGGCGGGGATCGGGTGGGTTCCACCACGGCGAGCCGTCCAGGTCCGACAAGATGTCACCGGCGGCGTTGTAACCGGGCCCACCGGTGAAGCTGCCGCCGGGGTGCTGCGAGGCCCCGCACAGGTAGAGGCCTTCGATCGGCGTTCGATACCCGGCCAGCTCTGGATGAGGTCGGAACGTCTCCCAATTGTCCGGGTGATACGAGCCGTGATGCCGATCGCCGTACCGCATCGAAGGAACCAGGTCCGCGGTATCGGCCGGAGTGTGCGGTTGTACCGCAATCAGGCAATCCTCGAAGTCCGGCGCATAGTGCGAGTAGGTGTCGGTGATGGCCTTCACCCTCTCGTCGGTGGCGGCCTCGTCCCACGATGCGAACTCAGTGTCCGGTGAGGATGGGACGAAGTGCCAGCCGAAGGACGTGTGAAAGCCAGGGGGAGCCTGGGACGGGTCGTTCACGGCAGGGAAACTGCCATGCAGAGCCCCTATCGGCGAGAGGGCCTTGGCCCGAATCGCCTCCATGTCGCGAACGATGTCGGCGCTTGACTCATAGCCCACCGCCAGGTTGAGGGCGCGGGGAAGGTCGGGAACAGACCCCTCAGCCGTGAAACGCGGACGCCGTGAGAGGGCGTAGTGGACACCAAAGAGAGCTTCCGGGTTCCATGCGTAGCCGGCCAGGTCGTCCGCCAGCGACTGATCCAGGTGGCTGCGGCCGACCAGGTCCAGCATCGTCATCGGAGCAGGCACCGAACTGGCCACGAAACGGGATGCTCTCACCGAGCGCCCGTCCGTCAGCGTGACTCCAGTCGCCTTGCCATTCGAGACATCGATGGATGCCACCTCGGCCCCGGTCACCACCCGGCCGCCGTTGTCATAGACGACGGCGGCAAGCGCCTTGGCGGCCTGGTAACTCCCCCCGGCGATAATCCGCCCGTCGTGAGAGTTGGGCAGAGCCAGAGTGACGATGTACCCGGTGCCGGGCACGTCGATGTTCGGCAGATAGCCGCGCACCGAGACGTTGAAGGCGATCAGAGCTCGCAGGGGCTCGCTGGTGAAGGCTTCCCGCACAACGTCGAGCGCCGACTGGCTCTTGAGCGAGAGGTAGCGACGTCCGATCGGGCTGCGAGCCAGGCGTTCCTCCAGCTCATCAGGCGGTAGCGGATTCCCGAACCGGAGCGGCCCCTCTAGACGATCGACGATCTCGGAGAACTCCTCGTGAAGCCGGGCATACGCCTCGGCATCCGACGGACTGAGGCGACCGATCGCGTCCAGGCTGGGTCCGAGGTCTCGGTAAGTCACCAGAGCGTCATCGCCGAACGGGACTCCGTTCTGGACTTCGGGATGAATCGAGCGCAGTCCGTACCTGTCCAAATCGAGATCCTTCCAGATCCGATAGTCGGGCGTCCACCGCACGAAGAAGGCATGAAGATTGTGCAGGAACAAGGGAAGCGTCACTTCGGCGGTGGTCACCCCGCCCCCGATTTCGTCGGAGGACTCGAGAACAAGAGTCCTCACCCCGGCCTTTCCTAGATAGGCAGCCGTCACCAGCGAGTTGTGTCCGCCTCCAATCAAAATGCCGTCGACGGATTCCGGCAGAGGTCGTGGCTCATTCAGCATGTTCGCTCCAATCGAGGGCTCCACGGCCCAGCATGGTCCCCGCCAGCAGGCGGTCGTGTAGATCGTTCACGTCTCCCGGCCCCGCCACCTGCCCGATGATCGGGCGGACGGCACCCGAGGCCACCAGGCCTCCGGCCACAGCCACTTCGGACCGGTTTGCATATCGCGATCCCACCAGGCTGGTCTCGCGAAAGACCAGATCCCTGGGATCGACTTGCAGAGAACTATTGCGGAAGGTGGTGAGAACGACCATTCGGCCACCTGAAGCCAGGGCTCCAGATGACCAGGCCAGAGAGTCACCAGTGCCGACCAGGTCGACCACCACGGTGGGCCGGCCGGCCTCAAACAGCGAGGCGGGATCAACCGAGCTGAAGTCGTCCGAACGCACCGGGCGCCCGCCGAGCTCCGAGACCATGGCCAGCTTCTCATCGTCGATGTCCAGGCC
>JBPCTX010000063.1:0-13504 GCA_051011455.1 Acidimicrobiia bacterium
CCGCCGCCACCGTGCCGGTGACTTCGTGACCCATGGTCACCGGAGGCTCCGAAGGAAACTCGTCATCGGCGATGTGCAGATCCGTCCCGCAGATGCCGGCGGCGATGACCTCGACCGTGGCCTCGTCGGCGCCGGGTTGTCGAACCGACTGCTCCCAGAGGCCGAGGCCCTCGGGGCCGGGGCCGAGCTTGCCGAGAGCGACAGCGGTGGCGGGAAGCGTCGTCATTGCGCCCCAAACGATAGAAAGTTGGCAGGGTTGGCCACGAACAGTTCCCGGCGGTGGGCCGCATCTATGCCGTGCGAAGCCAGCACCTCGGTGAACCCGGTCACAAGCCAGGCAAGTCCGGGCCCGCCGCCGAGCGAGGCCCACAAGCTCCGGCGAGCACCGTCGGTGCCCAACATCAGCTGACCCAGATACCCGGCTTCGATCATGGCGGCCAGTAACCGGGCGGTCACCGGCTCCTCGTCTCCGGCCTGGCGGAGCGCCTGGTCATACTCAAGGTTCACTCCGGCGGAGAGCAGCTCGGCATGAAGGCCCGGATCGGTGATCTTGTCGGTGTGGGAGAGCACTACTCGAGACAGCGGAACGCCGAGCCGGTGCAGGAGGTCGACTTGCCCCGGAGCTCCCTCGCCTTCCTCGCAGTGGGTGAGAATGGGCGCGCCGGTGACTTGATGGGCGGCGGCAGCAGCCTCGAATAGCTTGCGGTCGCGATCGGTGAGAGTGGCACCGCCGGTGGCGACCTTGATGATCCCGGCCCGGTAGGTGGTGTGCTCGATGGCCGGCCCGGTGGGCCCGAAGCGTTCTATGCCGGTCTGGATCTCGGACGTAAACAGCCGGGTGAGTGTGTCGACTGATGGTTCCACCGCCCACTGGTGACCGGGGTAGTACTTCTCGGTATGCAACCCGGTGGATGCCACCACGTGGACTCCGCTCCGTTGCGACACCTCGGCCAGCCGTGCTACATCCCGGCCGGAGGCAGACGGCATCGCATCCACCATGGCTCCTACGCCGGCCGCTTGGCACAGCGCCAGCTCCGCAACCGCCTCGTCGGGGTCGGGCAGATGAATGTGGGGAAGCCGGGAGGCCACGAACGGGCTGTCGATGATCAAGTGCTCGTGCAGATAAGTGGTTCCGAGATCGGCCGGCGGTATGTCGCCGAGCACGGTGCGAACAGTCATGCGCCGTCCATCGACAGAACGACCTGATCCTTCCGCAGCCGGTCCAACACGGCCGCCACCGCAACACTTCGAACTGTGCCGCCGTTGTCGACGGCCAGGGCGGCGGCCGTGCCGGCGGCCTGGCCCATAGCCATGCATTGGGCCATCGACCGGACCGAGGCCTGGGCGTCGTGCTCGGCCGAGAAGCACCGGCCCGCCATCAGCACATTGAGGCCGTCGGCCACGATCAAGCTGCGAAGAGGGATGCCGACTGCCATCCCGTCGGGCAAGTACTCCCAGGTGGTGCCGGTCCCCGCCTGGTGGTCCTCGATGGGGGCACCGCACAGGCCGATCTGATCATCAAACTGGCGGGCCGAAAGCACATCGTCACGAGTGAGGCGGTAGTCGCCATACACCCGCCGCGTTTCTCGCAAGCCGATTTGGCTGGAGAGGGCCGCCAGCCGGGCATCCTCGTAGCCGGGGACCCGATCGGTTAGGAACCGGGCGTACTCGAGCGCCTGGCGGCGGCCTTCCATCTCGGCCGCAGTGAGCACAGCCGGGTCGGTGGCATTGCGCACCGCGCCGTCATCGCCAGGGCGGACCTGGTCGATCCGGGTCATCACCGTGGCGATCATGCCGTCGACCGGGGTGATGTGGTCGCTGCCCTCCCGGCGCGGCAAGTCGTATTCGCCAGACTCGGCCGCCTCCCGCATCAGGGCGTGGAGGTCTTCTTTGCCGATCTCCCGGCGCCGGGAATGGTCGACGTTGACCATCCGGAAGGTGGTGGTGAGAGTCTGGGCCGGGGCCAGCTCCCCCGCCGTCTCATAGTCGAACCCGGCGTAGTGACAGACGTCGGCATCACCGGAGGCGTCGATATATACCGATGCTTCTACCCGGTGCAGCCCGGCCTTAGTAGCCACCACCAAACCGGTGATGCGTCCGTCGCTGGTGGGCGCCGCCTGCACGAAGGCGTGAAGCAGAACCTCGACTCCGGCGGCTGTGGCCAGGCTCTCCCACACCACTTTGAGATGCTCGGCCAGGTAGGTGATGCCGGTCCCGGCCCCGTAGGTGTTGGGCCGCTCCACCACCTTGCCTATTGTCCGCAGGCCGGCCACCACCTCATCGCCGATCCCGGCTACCACCTTGTGAGGCTGTGAACCGGGCGTATAGAACCCGTAGAACGTGTCGAGCACCGCGGTCGACACCCCGCCCAGGAACGGGAGCTTCTCGACGAGGAGGACGCGGGCACCGGTCCGGGCGGCGGCGATGGCCGCCGGGGAGCCCGCCGAGCCCGACCCGACCACCACAACGTCGTACCGGCCCAGGCTGGGCAGGCTCACATCGGAGGGGAGAGTCGTATCAGCCACTAGCTCCGATCGGGATCGATTGCCCTGGCCAGCCGGGCCGCATGGTCTGCATAGGCGGAGTCGAAGAGGGCGGTCGAGCGCTCCTCACCCATCACAGATGAGCTGGAAATGACCGCCGGCATCGCACCCCGCGCCACCAGCAACTCCGCCGTCTGCACCTTGAGCTCATTCGCCACCGCCGCCAGCACGAGAGTCGAGCCGGGACCAACCCGGGTATCGAGTCCATCGATATCGACCAGGGCGTCTCCCGGCGGCGTGCCCAGGTCGATCACAACGTCCCCATGGTCGAGCAGTCGGGTGCCCGATGGGTGGGGCGAAGGGGCCGCGGTTGATTCGGCGATCGACGTGACCGCGATCACAGGCATTCCCCGGCGCCGAGCCCCCATCGCCATCTCAATTGGAACCGCACTGCGCCCACTGACGCTGAAGACCATGAATGCGTCGTCAGCTCCGAAGTTGAAGTTGGACAGGACCACCTCTGCCAAACCCTCGACCCGTTCGATGAACATCGCCTGGCGCTGGCCATTAGCGCCCACAATCTGGGTATGGAAGGTCATCGATAGCTCGGCAATCGGATGAAAGCCGGGATAGGAGCCATAGCGGGGAAACATCTCCTCAACGGGGATGCGTGAGTGCCCGGCCCCGAAGAGATGCACCAAACCGCCGGCGGCGATGGCATCGGCGCAAATGGCAGCGGCCCCGGATATGTGGCCGGCCTGGGTGGCTTCCAGGCGGTCGAGCAATTGGCGCGCCTCGCCCATCCATCGACCTGCGGCACCCATCTGCGACCTCCCTGGTTTGGAGCGGACGAGCCGGCCCGTTGGGCCTCTCGAGCCAGATTGTCCCGTCATGCTAGGAGTGGACCGGGGTCGGGCGACCGACTACGTTTCGAAGCTCCCGCTATCCACCAATCGGAGGTGACCACAGGTGCGCTACCTCGGACTCGATCTCGGCGGCACCAATGTCAAAGCGGCCGTCCTCGATGTAGAGGCCGGAGGGTCGCCCGTTGTCCAGGCGACGGAGACGCGCCCGACCGGAGCCGGGGAAGGCCCTGCCGCCGTTACCGCGGGCATGATTGCTCTGGGGACAGACATGGCCCGAATCCACGGTCCGTTTGCGGGGGTGGGTGTCGGTGTTCCCGGCCTCTTCAGCTTCGACACCGGCGATATCACCTTCTTCACCAACCTTCCCGGCGTCTGGGAGGGGTTTCCCCTCCGAGCAACCATCGCCGAGGGGCTCGGGGTCCCCGCAACCCTCATCAACGATGCCCGCGCTTTCACACTGGCCGAAGCCACCGTCGGAGCAGGCCGCGGCTGCGCCAACGTCGCAGCTCTGACGTTGGGCACCGGAGTCGGTGGCGGGCTCTTCATCAACGGCGAGCTCCATTTCGGAGCGTTCGGAATTGGTGGCGAGCTCGGCCACCAGACCGTCGCGCCCGACGGCCCGATTTGCGGATGCGGCAATCGCGGCTGCATGGAAGCTCTTACCCGGGCATCCGTCATCACCGCCGCCGCCGGCCGCCCGACCATGGAGGATGTGCTCGAGGGCGTTGCCACCGGTGACCCTGACTGCGAGGCCGCCCTGCACTCGGCGGCCACCTACCTGGGGATCGGGCTGGCCAACATCATCACTGTGATCGGACCAGAGCGCATCGTGATCGGGGGAGGTGTGGCCGAGGCCGGGGATGCTCTGCTCGACCCGATCCGCCAGGCCGTGCGGGCCCGGGTGACCCTGGTCCCGCCCGAGCAGGTAACCGTGGTGGCGGCCGAGCTGGGCGCGACGGCGGGAGCCATCGGGGCCGCACTGGCGGCGGTGGATTCCCCCACCAGGGATCGCCGGTTCCTGGCCGGTGACTTCCCGAGCGCTCAGATCCGTCGAGCCGAGTCGGGCCCTACCGACCCCCGGTGAGAGACCTCAGGCGCGCCGCCCGCTCCTCTATCACCGCCGGCTCAGACGATCCCGTCAGCCAGGAGCCGACACCGACCGCCACGGCTCCTGCCTCGAGGTAGTCGACAACGTTGCCCTCCTGGACACCCCCGGTCGGCACAAAGTCCACCTGGCTGAACGGGCCCCGCAGCGTCCGCAGCAGTGACGGACCGCCCAGGGAAGCCGGGAAGAGTTTGACCGCGCTGCTGCCGAGGTCCCACGCCCGGGCAATCTCGGTTGGGGTGGCGGCCCCGGCCATCACCGGCATGGCATTGCCAACCGCCCACTCCACCACCGCCTCGTCCGTGTGGGGCGAGACGATGAACGCGGCTCCGGCCTCGGCAGCCTCGGCGGCTTGCGCCACGGACATGACGGTCCCGGCCCCGACGAGGAGGCCCGAGCCATCGAGGGCGGCGATAGTCGAAACGGCGTCGGCTCCATCCAGCGTCACCTCCAGCACTGCGATCCCACCGGCCAGCAGTGCTCCGGGCAAGATCTCCATCTCTTGCGGCGAGAGACGCCTGGCAATGGCGATGAGTCTCTGCTCGGTGATGACGGGTGGTAGCGCCGGGCGGGTCACGACGGAGCCTCGGTCACACTCCAGCCGCCGTCGAC
Organism: Acidimicrobiia bacterium; assembly: GCA_051011455.1. Classification (GTDB taxonomy): domain Bacteria; phylum Actinomycetota; class Acidimicrobiia; order Spongiisociales; family SHLN01; genus SHLN01. The sequence continues at coordinate 5,067 of JBPCTX010000063.1, forward strand.
CGCCAGGGTCTGGCCGGTGATGTAGCGGGACTCGTCGGATAGGAAGAACAGGGCCGCTTCGGCCACGTCACCAGGCGCCAGCATGCCACCGGAGAGCGGCTGCTTGGTGGTGAGGTAAGCGAGGAGATCGTCGTCTTGCTGCGCCCGGGCCGACATCGGCGTTGCGACCAGTCCCGGGGCGATGGCATTGATTCGAATCTGCTGGGGCGCGTAGCGCGCGGCCGCCGCCTGTACCAGGGCCAACTGGGCACCCTTGGCCGCCGCGTAGGCGTGCGTGGAGAACCGCTCAGCCGACGGGTGTTGGGCCAGGACGCTCGAGATGATGACGACCGAGCCCTGCGGTTCGGGTTCTTCCAGCATGTGCTTGATCGCCTCGCGCACCGAGAGAAACGAGGTCGTCAGGTTGAGGTCGAGCGTTGCCTGCCATGCCTCCAGGCTGATCGTGTGGAGCGGGCCGTCGCCAAACCTCCGTCCGCTGCCTCCCGCCACTGCCAACAGGCCGTCGATCTTTCCAAAGCGGTCAATGCAGGCTTGGAACGCCTCGACCGTAGAGGTTTCGTCGGTGAGATCGGCTGTTGCCCAACCGTGGGCATCGGCGGCTGAACCGAGGTCGCGATGCAAAGCCTCGCACTCGGCCTGATCCAGAGAGATGGTGAAGACGGACGCTCCTGCGGCCAACAGTCGACGAGTTGCCGCCGCGGCGATACCGGTGGCGCCCGTCACCACACACACGTGATTCGCCAACCTGCTCATGGCTCAGGCCTCTCCCAACTGTCGTCGGCCCGCCTCCCAACCCGGGAGGCTAGGCCTGACGAAGAACGGCTCGCTCAACCGTTCTCAATACCGAACCTCGCCAGGGACATCGTCCGGTCCTCGGCGACGGATAAGACCAGCCCGGTCACCCAGGGAGGCTCGCCGATGTCCCGTCCCAGGAAGTCGAGCGCCACCGCCCGCAACAGCGGCGAGTGTGTCACCGCCACCACCACTTCAGGCCGGCCCGGGATTGAATCAACCATGCTGGCGGCGAAAGACCGCACCCGGGTTGCGACCGATCTGGCGTCTTCTCCCGGAGGCGACCCGTGGGTCAGCCACATTCCGATGCGGTCGGGAGCTGCCAGGAACTCCCGGAAGAAGGCGAGCCTTGCCACGTCTTGCGCCGACAAACCGTCCACCTGAGCGGCAAGCGCCTCGGGGCTGCTCACCATGTTGACCCGGGTTCCGGCCACGTAGAGGTCGGGGTTGCGTAGCGCGAGTGCGACCGCGGGACCGATTACCTGCCCATCCGCCGCGACAATCCCCTGGGCCAGATGGGACGCCGTTTCCTTGGCCCGCCGGGTTTCCCCGCTGATGACCTCAACGATCCCGCGCTCACGTTGACCGAAGCCCTCGCCGACGACGAACGCCTCCTGCACCGCCTCAGGCGTAATCGACAGGTCACCTCGATGCGATGGGACTTGCCCGTGCCTGAGCAAGTAGAGACGCACTGGTGGCACTAGGCGGTCATCTTGTCGTAGAGGGAGGCCGCGTTCAGGTTCTGAATGTGGTCCATCATGTAGCCCTGGCCGATGTCAACCGGATAACGATCGGCGAAGTTGACCCGTTCGATCGTCTCCTCCCGGGTCCACCCTTTGGCGACGGCCTCGGCCACCCCCGCCTTCCAATCGAGCAGGTTGGACCGTTGCGTGTCGAGATAGCTCTTGGAGGTGACGGGGCCGTGGCCGGGAAGGATGTGGTCAACGTCCAGTTGCCTGATCCTCTCGAGTGCGCCCAGCCACTGATCGACGTCTGAGGTCATCAGCCACGTCTGGCACTCACTGAAGATGGTGTCGCCGGTAAACACGACCTTCTCTTCCGGAACGTACACCGCCAGCTGACCCGGGGTGTGGCCGGGAGTGTGAATCAACTCGAACGTGTGCTCACCGACCCGCAAGGTCAGATCGTCATCGAAGACGACCGATGCCTTGTTCGGATCCTGGTAGTACTCGGCCCGATCCGGGAAGATGTCCGCACCGTCGGGATCGTCGGTTGGGATGGCCTCGGCCGCGTAGGCGAACGGATCGAGGTCCGGCGTCACCACCATGAAATTGTCATCAACGCCGCGGTGATTCACCACCGTGCCGGCACCTTTGAAGTAGTAATTGCCGAAGATGTGATCGACGTGGTGCTCGGTATTGATCAGATACCGGATCTCGCCTTGCGCTTCGGCCAGGCGCCGCATCTCCACCGCCCGGGTCGGCAGCTGTGGCGTATCGACCACAACCACCCCCGCGCTCGTGACGACGTAACCGGGATTGCAGCCGCGCAGGCCGGTCTCGAAGAACACGTTGCTCGTGACGCTCTCCATAATCAACTCCTTCTCGTCATTGGGTAGCAGTGAGCCCACCGTCGATGGTCAAGATCTGGCCGGTGATGAACGACGACGCACCGGAACAGAACAAGAGGACGGCCCCCAGTAGATCGTCGGTCACGCCCACCCGTCCGAGGGGGATCCTCGCGACGATTCCGGCCTTGAATTCCGGGTCCGCCAACAGGGCGGCCACCTGGGGCGTGTCGACGAAGGTGGGAGAGATGGCGTTCACGGTGATCCCATGCTTGGCCCACTCGGTGGCCCACTGTCTGGTGAGCGAATCGAGGGCGCCTTTGGCGGCTACGTAGGCGGAGAAGCCGGCATTGATCCCCAACTGCCCTCGCACTGAGGAGACATTGAGAACATGGCCACCGTCTCCTTGTCCGACCATCTGGCGCACCGCGGCCTGCGTGGGCAGGACGGTGCTGCGGATGTTCAGTTCCATTATCCAATCCCATGCTTCGGCTGGATACTCCTCGGCGTCGTGAAGGACCTCCCCGGCACCTCCGCCGATGGCATTGACGATGATGTCGACCCGCCCGAACTCGGCCACCGTCTGGTCGATCGCACCTTGGGCCTGCTCGGGGTCTGTGGCGTCGGCGACGACCACCAGGGCTCGCCCCCCCGACTCGACGATCAGAGCCCCGGTTCGCTCGAGTGTCTCCCGGGTTCTTCCCACCAGTGCGACGGCCGCACCGGCGTCGGCCAGGCCCTGCGCGATGGCGGATCCGATGGCTCCTCCCCCGCCGGGAACAACCGCCACCCGGCCTCCCAGGTCGAATATCTCACTCGTCTTCACTATTCATGCCTTCCGTTGTCTCCCGATTGCTTTCCTGGCCACCCCCATGCATAGCCCGCCACACCCGTTCCGGGGTGAGCGGCAACTCTGTGAGCACCACTCCGGCGGCCCGACCGACCGCGGCGGCAATGGCCGGGGCGGTCGCCAGCAAGCCGCCCTCACCGCTCCCCTTCGACCCTCCGGGCCCGGGACCATCGCTGTTCTCTACCAGGACCGATTCCATTGACGTCGGGAGGTCGGGGAAAGTGGGTATCCGGTAGTCGAGCGCGCCCAGGTTCTGGATCCGCCCGCGGTCGTCGAGGATAAGATGCTCCATCAACGTGTGGCCAAGACCCATGACGGCGGCGCCTTCGTCCTGCATCTCGACATGCTGCGGGTTGATGGCGCGGCCGATGTCGGCGACGGTGACGTGTTTCATCAGTTCGAAATCGCCGGTCTCCAGATCGACTGCAACCTGGGATGCCGTGCAGGAGAACTCGTAGAAGGCCGCCGGCCCGCCCAGCGGGTGATCGGGCATCCCCTCCCCTCGTTCGGAGCCGGAGGTGATGATCTCACCCGGCACGGCGCCGAATACGTCGGCCAGGACCTCGGGGATAGTTCTGTTGGTTTCATCGAATGACAACAGACCAGGTGTGAACCGGACACTCTCGAGCGGCACGTCGTAATGCTCGGCTGCCAGCCGGACCAGTTCTGCGATCGCCTTCTGACAGGCGTCGACGACGGCACTCCCCATGAACACTGTCGACCGACTGGCCGAGGTCGAGTAGTCAAACGGCACAACGGCCGTGTCGCCCATGACCAGGGCAACCTGCTCGGCGGGCACTCCGAGAGTCTCGGTCACCAGCTGGGTGAGGATGGTCCTGGCCCCCTGGCCCATGTCGGAAGTCCCGGCGATCAGCGCAACACTGCCGTCCTGGAGGATTCGCAGTATGCAGTAGGAAGCACCGGCGGTGGCCGAGGCCTTCAAGCCGACCGCTATCCCCCGCCCCTGACCGGCCGGCAAGGGCTCGCCCCAGCCCACTTTCTCGGCCGCGGCTCGCAGCGACTGGCGCCAATCTCCGTCGGCGGGACGATCTCCCGGCACGATCTCCTCCCCCGGCGCGGCCAGGTTCCGCAGCCTGATGTCGACCGCGTCGATTCCGAGGGCCCGGCCGGCGGCATCCATCTGCGACTCGATGGCCCACGCAACCTGCGGGGCTCCAAAGCCCCGGAATGCGGTGCTGGGTGTGGTGTGTGACATGAGGCCTCGCACCTTCGCCCGAACTGCCCCCACCTTGTAGGGACCGGCGGCAAAGTAGGTGCTCTTGCTGATCACCCGGGGAGCGATGTCGGCATAGGCACCCATGAGGAAGTCGTCGACTGTGTCGACGAACAGAAGCTCCCCATCCCGGGCAAAACCCATCCGACACCCGAGGCGGGCGTTGGTGCGGCGCACGGCCTGGAACGTCTCCTCGAGCGTGAGGACCAGCCGGACCGGGCGGCCCAGCTCCACGGCCATCATCGCCACCAGCGGTTCGTACTTGGGGAACCCCTTGCCGCCGAATCCACCACCGGGGTCGGGCGCCCGGATCCGCACCTTGGCGATCGGAAGCTCGAGCAGTTCGGCAATGGTTCTCTGCAGGAGATACGGGTGCTGGATTGAGCTCCATACCACCACTCCTCCGGCTTCGGGGGCGGCGGCGAAGGCGTGGGGCTCAATCGAGAAGTGGGTGACCATCGGGAACTCGTAGGTCTGCTCTAGAACGAGATCGGCCTCCACCGCCTCGACATCACCCCAGCCCCAATCCCATCGCTGCCTGACGTTGGTGGCGGCCAGGGGGTCATCGCCGGGACGCAAATGCTCGTCGACCACCAACGGTGATCCAGGAGCGAGGGCGTCGTCGATTGAGTAGACGCCGGGCAGTTCACGGTGCTCCACCCGCACGGCGGCTGCTCCGAGCGTGGCTGATTCTCTGCTGTCTCCGACCACGGCAGCCACCGGGTCACCGTGGTACTTCGTCTCGCCCGATGCGATGACCGGACGATCGGCAAACCGCGGTCCGAAGCGCGGGATCGGGTCGGGGAAGTCGCCGGCCGCGAAGACTCGAACCACGCCCTCGACCTCTTCGGCCGCCGAAGTATCAATGCTCTCGATAGCAGCCCGGCCACAGTCCAGAGTGACGAGCGCTACATGCAACACATCCTCGATGGCGGTGTCGGCCGCGAACCGCTGAGCACCGGTAACGCGATCCTCCCCGCCCACCCTGCGCGCCGAAGCGCCCGCTCCCGAGTCAGGCATCGGCCCCGCCCGCAGTGGCAGCTCCGGTCACAGCCGCGCAGATGCGCGAATACCCGCCGCACCTGCAGAGGTTGCCCGCCAGGCCCTCGCGAACTTCGCTCCCGGTTGGATCGGGAACGTCCGCAAGCAGCGAACTTGCAGCCACCACCATCCCCGGGATACAGAAACCGCACTGCACAGCGCCCGCCGACAGAAAGTGCTCCTGGAGGGTGGTCAGGCCGCCGGAACTCAGGCCCTCTATGGTGGTCACCTCGCTCCCTTCGGCTTCAACCGCCAGCATCAGGCACGAGTTGATCGGCGAGCCGTCCACGATCATGGTGCAAGCTCCACACTCTCCCTCAGCACAGCACTCTTTCGACCCGGTCAGCTCGAGCCGGGCCCGGACCATCTCGAGAAGCGTCATCGACGGAGCGACGGTCACCGTCCTCGCGACATCGTTGACCGTCAATCTGATGGCTCGTTCCCCGACCGTCACGACGCCGCCGCCAGCTCATCGACGGCTGCCTGCAGGGCCCGCCGGGAGTGCACTTCGAGCATGGCCCGGCGGTAGTCGGCTCCGGCCCGTAGATCGGAAATCGGGCTGGTCACCGCCAGGAGCCGGGACCATCCTTCCTCGGTCGAGAGCTCTTCGACCGTCGACTCAGCCAACAAGGGCGTGGGACCAACCGCCCCAAAGCCAAAGCGAACCAGCCCGGAAGGCTCGACCACGCAGGCCAGGTTCACCGACGCCAGGTCGATGCCACGCCGGCGAGTAACGCGCGCAAAGGCCGAACCGAGCGGCGTGGCCGGAATCGGGACGGTGACCGCCGTGACAACCTCGCCGGAGACCAGCGCGGTCGCCCCGGGGGCCAGGAAGAACTCCTGCAGCGGAATGGTCCGGGTCCCTGCCACGCCCGAGATATCCACCGTTGCTGCGTAGGCGAGGAGGGCCGGGGCGGTATCTGCCGCCGGCGACGCATTGCACAGATTGCCGGCCAGAGTTGCCCGGTTGCGGATCTGGACCGAACCGACCACCGACGCTGCCTCAACCAGAGCAGGGAAGTGCTGGTTCACCAGCCGGTGGCTGATCAGCCGGCTCAGGACGACCCGACCTCCAATCCGGAGCAGGTTGCCGCTGATCTCGACTGTGTCGCTGATCTCGCCGACCGACTTCAGATCGACAACCAGAGCCGGCCGCGACGTGCGGCTTCGGATAGCGACCAGCAGGTCGGTGCCGCCCGCCAGCGCCACCGCATCGTCACGAGCGAGCAACTCACAAGCTTCAACGAGGCTCACCGGCCTGCGGTAGTCGAAAGAGGTCATCTGGCGGTCCGGGTAGCTCGTCCGTTGATCATGGTCTCACAATCATGCCGTGATCGGACGCGACTGAAGAGCGAACAGTTCGTCGGCTTCGAAGGCCCACTCAACATCCTGCGGCGACCCGAAGGCCTCCTGCAGCTTGAGCCCCAGGGCAACCAGGCGGGCAATCTCGTCATCGCCCAGAACCCGGGCGGCGGCCTTCGCCGCGTCGAGGTCTAGGGTCCTCGTCCCCCCGCTGGGATCGCGAGCAATCATCTGGTCTTGTCGACCAACCCTGGCCTTCTTCACCGTTCCGTCCAGCTTGGCCACATAGTGATCGGGCGTCGACAGTCCCGAGACCAGGGCCTCGCCCAGGCCGAACACAGCTTCAATCACCATCTGATCGGAGCGCCGCCTGATCGGGTCGGTGGTGAACATCACGCCGGACTTGTCCGAAGCTATCTGCTGCTGCACCACAACTGCCATGCCGAGGTCAGACAGCGATCCCTTGCTCTGACGGTAGAAGAGAGCCCGCTCCGAGAAGAACGATGCCCAGCACTCAACGACCCGCTCCAGAACCTCATCGGGGCCTACGACGTTGAGGTAGGTCTCCTGCTGACCGGCGAAGCTGGCCACCTCTCCGTCTTCAGAGGCGGCGCTCGATCTCACAGCCACCGGGACGTCGCTCCCCAGGCCGGCGTAGGCGCCGGACACCTGCGCGATCAGGTCGCCCGCCAGCGGCGTGCCAAGCACCAGGCCCTGGATGTCCCGTGCGATGCGAGAACCTTCGGAACCGGGCTCGAACCCGGCCGCCAGCCCGGCGATCTTCGGCTGGAGGCCGTGTCCGGCCAGTGAATGGTCGAAAGCCGCGGCCGTGACCACGAATCCGGGAGGCACGGGCATACCGGCAGCCCGCATCCGGGCCAGACTGGCTCCCTTTCCCCCGGCGACCTCGGGCAGATGACACTCCGGGTCATCGAGCCAGACGAGGTGCTCGCTCACTCTGCGACTCTCACCGGTGTCGTCGCATTCACGAGCCGAGCAGGTCGGATGCCGGCGCTTCACGCGCCTGATAGTCCGCGGGCAGAATGTCAACAATCCCGGTCGAACCATTGACCCGCACCCGATCACCGGTCTTGATTTTCTGGGTGGCTACCGAGGTTCCGATCACAGCCGGGATTCCGAACTCGCGGGATAGGACTGCGGGATGAGAAGCGGCACCGCCCGCGTCTGTCACCAGTCCACTGATCCTGGTGAACAGGGTCACCCAGGCCGGGTTCGTCATCTGACAGACCAGGATCTCGCCTTTTTCGACCTGATCAAATTGCTCGGAGCTGAGCACTAGTCTGGCCACGCCTTCTATGACGCCGGCCGAGGCAGCCAATCCCTCGACCTGATCCTCTGCAGCGGCCTGGTCCCGCTCGAAGCGCTCCGGAAATCCCCAGTTCGGCAGGTAGGGGAAGGCCAGTGCCTCCTCGGTGGCGGTCCCGACCCAATCACGGGGCCGTATCTCGTAGGCGTCCTCCCGCTCGTCGCGGCGATCCGAGATCAGCTCGCGAACATCGAACCCTTCCGGATCGGCCATCAGATAGCGGAGCTCGTTGTACTTCAAGAACATCACGTCGTCCGGTTCTCCCAACGCACCCCGGGCAACCAGGAGGCGGCCGATGCAGATCAACACCAGGCGAACATGGGCGTTGGTGCCCTGGTCGATGTAGAAGTGGTGGTCCGGTGTC
>JBPCTX010000064.1:0-4709 GCA_051011455.1 Acidimicrobiia bacterium
GATGCAGGCGGCAGGGTGGATGACGCGAGGGCGCTGGTTGGTGTGGTGGTCCCGGCCGCATCGTCGGCTCCGCGACAAGACACCAGAGCCAGAGTGGCGAGCAAGACCATGCCGAGGACAGTGAGTCGATTCACGGCGCAAGCATTGTGCGGTCGGACCCGCTCGCCAAACCGTTTCGTCTCTCGGCCTAGAAGTCGTCGTCCTCGTAGAAGCCCCAGGGCACGACTGATTGGTCATCAGGGTCGAAGACCACATCGCCGGTGTCCTCGGACCCGGCCAGCCGGGCTTTCAGCTTCTCACGCTCGTTGACCAGTGCGGCAAGGTCGCCCATCAGGTCGGCAACGGCGGATCGCGTCCGGGCCAACTCACTCCACAGATCGCCCGTATCGGGCGAAGCAGGATGGGCGTGATCTTGACGGAGATCCACGCTCACTACCTCGGAGATCGATTGGGGTGGGACGGAGGTGGGACGGGTGCGGGGTCGGATCTGTCTCATACTGACCTCCACGTCGGCATCGTGACGTGTTAGCCCGGTCCCTTCCTCCAATCAGCATGCCACAACTCTGTCGGCCTGTCCGGGTTTTCCGGCTCTGCCCTACCGTCCGAACCGTTGATTGATCCTGGCTTGCAGCGGACGCCAGACGGTCGCCATGAGAGCCATGCCGATCGCAGCGACACCGAAGGTGACCCGGCCGCCGGCCGTGTCCGAGAGGAAGGATCCGGCCGGAGGGCCGAACACTTGCGAAATCCTCACCACAGTCACCCAGGTGAGAATCGTTACACCCCGGTACAGGGTGCTTCCGGCCCGCGCGGTGTACTCCTGGGCCAGCGGGACCCACAGCCCGAAGCCGACACCCGCCACGGCGAGTCCGAGCGCCACCACCGCAGCGCCAGAGGCGAAGACGACGATGGCGGTCCCAGCGCTCATGAGGCTGAAGGAGGACGTGATCATTCGAGCCGAACCAAATCGGGACCGGATCCGGCCGATGCGAATGGCGGTCAGGATCACGCCGACCTGGAAGGTGGCGACAATCAATCCCCGGATCCCAACCGGTGTCCCGAATTCCTCTTCCATGAAGATTGGTGCGGTCGTAAGGCTCAGCCCGTGCAGCACAACCGCAGCTCCTACGGAGGCCAGTAGAACCCCAAGGTAGTTGATCCACGTGGCCTCCCTCTTCATGACCGCTACTGCGTCACCCATGTGACGGAGAGGTGGTTCGGTCGCGGTCTGCGGGGCGTCCGGGGGCAGCCGGGTAGCCCACAGTGCCAGTGGATAGCCGATCGAGAAGAAGAGGAAAGGCAGGAACGTGTTGCGGGTGGCCAGCAGCCCCGAGATGGCCGGGCCCAGCATCGACACGGTGGTCATTCCGGTGATGTTGTAGCCCATCGCTCTGACCCGATCGTTGCCGGTGAACTGGTCGGCGACCAGCACGATGCCAACTCCAAGAATCCCCGACGTACCGATTCCCTGCAGGAAGCGCACTGTGATGAGACCGCCGAAGGAGCGGGCGAAGAAGCCGGCTACGCCGAAAGTTGAGAAGATGAGAAGGCTGGCCAGCACCACCCGGCGCCGACCGAGCCGATCGGCCAGGTACCCGATCAATGCGGAGAGGAGCACTCCGGGTACCGAGATGGCTGCCTGCACCATGCCGATCGCACCGCGGGAGACACCGAACGCATCGGCCAGGTCGGGCAGGAGCGGTGCAGTGATTGAGAAACCGAGGGTTCCCATCGATCCGACCGCGATAGCTATCGCCAGGGCCTCACGCCGGGAGCCGGCCCGGCCGATCGGATGAATGAAACGCGTGTACCTGGTCACCTGGCTCCCTGGTTGGCCACCGGCCGGCGGTAGCCCAGGCTACGACCGGCGATGTAGGGTCGAGACCGGTGCCGACCAAAGGAGATCAGATGAAGGCGCACAATCCGCCGACCGTTGCGGGGCCGTTTGCCACCTACGCCCACGGAGTAGAGGTTGAGGGCCCCCTACGGTTCCTCTTCGGAGCCGGCCAGACCGGGGTCGCCTCGGACGGCTCCGTCGGGGAGGGCATCGTTGAGCAATCCGAACTCGTGTGGGAGAACATCCGCTCCGTGCTCGGCTCGGCCGGTATGGAGATTTCGGACATCGTCCAACTCAACATGCTCCTGATCGATCGAGAGGATTTCGCCGGAGCCATCGGCGTTCGGGACGCCGCCCTCGGAGAGCATCGGCCCGCATCCACTCTCATGTACGTGGCCGGCCTGGCCCGCCCGGAGTGGTTGATCGAAATCGACTACATCGCGGCCCGGGCGACATGACGGAGATATCGTGAGTGCCAGCTTCCACACGGCGCATCGATCCGACCTGACTTGGCAGGATGACATCGACATTCTGTCGCTAGGTCATGGGGTGCAGGTCAAGGTCTTGCATCGCGACCCCGGATCACAGCACACGGACATGTTGGTCAAGTTCCCGCCCGGCTACGTCGAGCCGCGCCACACCCATGCGGCGACCCACTCGGTGGTGGTTCTGGAGGGAGTGCAGGTGGTCGAAGGTGAGGAGTTGAGGCCCGGGGACTACCTGTGGTCCGATGGCCGCGAGCCCCATGGGCCATTCGAGTATCCCGAGGGCTGCGTGGTGTTCGCCAGTTTCCGGGGACCCTCTTCACAGCACCAGTACCCGGGCTCTCCGGCTGGAGAAGGCGGTGAAAACGAAGCCCGCTGAACCGGATGTGACGGTACCCGGCGGTACCCTTGGGTGAGACAACCCGGGAGGCGACATGCCTGTAATCATCGGATACAGCCGAACACCGGAAGGGGAGGCAGCGCTCGAGCGCGCCATCATCGAAGCGGGCCTCCGCGAGGCGCAGCTAATCGTGGTTCATTCCCGCAAGACGGGAGAGGACCGCGAAGTCGACGAGATCGTTATGTATACCCAGCGACTCGAGCAAATCGACAAGCGTCTCGAGGAGAGCGGCGTTCCGCATGTGATCCACGACTACATTCGCGGCAAGGAGGTGGCCGAGGACATCATTGAAACGGCCGTGGAGGCCGAAGCGGATCTCATTGTCATCGGACACCGACCCAGGTCCCGGACCGGCAAATTCCTGCTGGGGAGCACGCTGCAGGATGTCATCATGGACTCCCCGTGTGCGGTGATGACCGTCCCCGACCGAGCCGAGACCGCGGAGGCGTGAGCAGAGTCGGGTAACCGAAGACCCATGCCGGGCGGGGTTGGCGAGCACCGTCGTGGGCCAAATGCATCGTATATCATCCAGCGGGACATCGACCCAGGAGCCTCGTGTGGATGAAGTGAGCAACGTCGGCCCGGCCAAGTCCGGATGCAATCAGAAGGGGGCCCGATGAGCTACGGGCGAGGCCAGATGGCCGTCGATTGGGAAGAGCGATACGACTTTCCGGCTCTGCGCACCAAGCGGGTGGCCAAAGTAAGAGAGGAACTGGCGGGATCCGATCTTGACGGCCTGGTGCTGTGGAAGAACGAGAACGTCCGCTACCTGACTTCGCTCCGGGCTCAAATCATTGCCGGTAAGAGCTCATCGCTCAACGGCGTGCTCATGGCCAAAGGAGAGGACCCGGCCCTGTTGTGCTCCGGGGGCGAGGTCGACAAGGCCCTGTTCGGAATGCCGTGGCTGGCTGCGGCCCACCCGATTCCGATCATGGAGCAGCGCGAACTGGTGGACGGCTTTGTGCGCGAGATCTTGAGCCCATTGCTGAAAGACCGGGGCATTGCCGATGGAAGGATCGGCATGGATGCAGCCAACCTGTCCCTGCTCGAGTCAGTCCGGGTTCATCTTCCCGACCTGGAAGTGGTCGATGGCGACACTGTGATGCAACAGGCTCGCTGGATCAAGCTGGAGGAGGAACTGGCCATAGTCGAAGAGGCCTGTGCCATCGGTGACAGCGTCACTCAGAGGGCCCTCGATGAGACCAAGGCCGGGCGCCGCGAACAGGAAGTGGCCGGCGACGCCATGCAGACTCTGTACTACCTCGGCGGCGAGATGGCTCATGTCATAACGCCATTCGTCGCGACTGGTGAGCACATGTCTCCCCCGCACCGCATTTGCACCGACAAGATCATGCGCAACGGCGACCTTTGCTTCATCGATATCGGCGCTATGTGGAACGGCTATTTCGCCGACATCGGCCGCACCACCATCGTCGGCAAGCCCACCAGACGCCAGAAAGAGGTGTACACCGCCGTCTACGAGGGCTTGATGGCAGGGATCGACAAACTGCGGCCGGGCAACACGAACCAGGACGTGGCCGATGCCATCATCGAGAAAGTCGGTTCGTACGGTTTCGAAGACAACCTGTTCAGTCTCTTCATCGGCCATGGCATCGGGATGGGCGCCAACGAGCCGCCCTATATCGGTGAGACCTTGCCGGGAGCCACCACCTATGAGCTGAAGCCCAACATGCTGTTCGCTATCGAGCCGCTGGTGTGGGTGCCGGACGTTCAGGGCGGCGGCGGGGTTCGGATCGAGGACATGTGCCTGGTCACCGAGGGCGAGCCGCGGGTTCTGTCGAGGGTCGAGTACGAAGAGAAGTTGATGCTGTGACGCCACCGGTATGCCGGCCGGACGATCGCCCGGCCGGTGGCGCCTCGGGCCCTCTCCGTCCGTGACTGGATGGCGCCTTCACGCCTGGGGCGGCCCCCTCCGCTGGGAAGAGTTCGAGGTGCCCGGCCCCGGTGCTGGTGAGGTGTCTATTGC
>JBPCTX010000065.1:0-5393 GCA_051011455.1 Acidimicrobiia bacterium
GACTCAACCACCGGCCATTGGGAGATCGCCGGCCTGGTGACCGAGCACCCCCACGCCACATATTCGGACACGGGGTTTCCACCCGAACTGGTCGAACGTCTCGAGGCCGAATCGGGATACAAGTTCATCGGCAACCACGCCGCCTCCGGCACGGTCATCATCGACGAGCTGGGCTCCAAGCACCTGGAAACCGGGGCTCTCATCCTCTACACCTCGGCCGATTCAGTGCTGCAGATCGCCGCTCACAACAGTGTCGCCGACGTACCGGAGCTCCACCGGGTGTGCGCCGTTGCCCGTGACCTGGCCGATGAGTACCGGATCGGCCGCATCATCGCCCGGCCCTTTATCGGCGAGGCCGGCGACTTCCACCGCACATACGACCGCAAGGACTTCGCCATGCCTCCCCACGGCGAGACCATCATCGACAAAGTCAACGCCGCCGGCCTGCGCGCCTATGGCGTCGGCAAGATCGAAGACCTGTTTGTGGGGCGGGGCCTGACCGACGCGGTTCACACGGAGGGCGATCGGGATGGCCTCGAGCACACGATTGCCGCCATCAACGAGGTAGATCAAGGCCTGATCTTCACCAATCTGGTCGACCTTGACATGCGTTACGGCCATCGGGAGAACCCCGAGGGCTACGCGGCCGGCCTGGCCGTAATCGACGAGTTCGTACCCCATCTGCTCGATGCGCTCACGCCGCTCGATCTACTGATCTTCACCGCCGACCACGGCAACGACCCGACCGATGGCGACACCGACCACACCCGTGAGTATGTGCCGCTGCTGGTGTGGAGTGGTGGGGCGGCCGGAGTCGTCCTCGGCGCTCGCGACCAGTACTGCGATGTTGCCGCCACCGTTGCGGAGGGCTTCGACCTCGCTCCCTTCCCGATCGGCCGGTCCTTCCTGTCCGATATCACGCACCACTCATGACCGTCGTTGAGCTGCTCGAACGCAAACGGGATGGCGGCACACTCTCCGCCGACGAGATCCGCTGGCTGATCACGTCCTACACCGCCGACGAGGTGCCCGACTATCAGATGTCGGCCATGCTGATGGCCATCTTTCACAACGGTCTGAGCGGCGAAGAGCTGGCGGTGTGGGCCGAGTCGATGCTTCACTCCGGCGACACCCTCGACTTCTCAGACATCACCGCTCCCAAAGTCGACAAACACTCAACCGGCGGCGTCGGAGACAAAGTGTCGATTGCCCTGGCCCCGATGGTGGCAGCCTGCGGCCTGGCAGTCCCGATGATGAGTGGCCGCGGCCTCGGCCACACCGGTGGGACCCTCGACAAACTGGAAGCCATCCCCGGCTTTCGCACCCGGGTAGACCCCAGCGAATTCCACCACCTGCTCAAGACGGTTGGGATGGTGATGGGTGGCCAGACCGAGACCTTGGTTCCCGCCGACCGGCGCCTCTATGCACTGCGGGATGTGACCGGCACCGTGCCTTCCATCCCGCTCATCTCCTCATCGATCATGTCCAAGAAACTGGCCGAGGACATCGACGCGCTCGTGCTCGATGTCAAGGTGGGCAAGGGCGCCTTCATGGAGGACGCCGAGCAGGCCCGGCTGCTGGCCGAGACCATGGTCGGCATCGGCACCAGTCACGACACCCGGGTGGTGGCATTGCTGACCGCCATGGATGAACCGCTCGGTACCGCGGTCGGCAACGCCAATGAGACCGCCGAATGCATCGAACTGTTGAAAGGTGACGCTCCTCCCGACATCACTGAGATCACCTACCGCCTCGGGGAGGAGATGCTGGTGCTGGGGGGCCTGGCCCAGACACTCGAGGAAGCCAGAGCCCAGCTCAAGCAGACCATCACCTCAGGTTCTGCCCTCGAGAAGTTCGCCGAGGTCATCGTCGCCCAGGACGGCGACCCGGGGGTGCTCGAAGACTTGTCACTGCTCCCCCAGCCGCCCGACTTCATCGAGTTCGAGGCCCGTCGGTCCGGCTACGTCACCGAGTGCCACGCCCGCCGCATCGGGGTGGCGGGCGTGCAATTGGGTGGGGGCAGGCTCCGCAAAGAAGACGAGGTCGACCCGGCCGTCGGCATCTGGGTGTTCGCCAAGGAAGGGGACCGCGTGGAACAGGGTGAGCCGCTGGCCCGGATCGGATGGCGGGACGGGGCCAAGCTGGGAGCAGCTATGGAATCGCTGGAGGATGCCTGGACCATCGAAGACGAGCAGCCACAGCCGAAGCCGCTGATCATTGGAGAGGTGCGATGAACTACGAAGAACTGCAAGCGGCGGCGGCGGTGATTGCCGAGCGGACCGGCCGCGAGAGTCATGACGTTGCCCTCGTCCTGGGTTCAGGGCTGAGTGACTTCGCTGCCACGCTGCCGGGAGCGGTCGAGATCCCCTACGAGGACCTCCCCGGCTTCCCGGTGCCGCAGGTGGCCGGGCACGGGGGAAGCCTGTTCTCGGCCCAGGTGGACGGAGGGGCCGCCCTGGTGTTCGCCGGCCGGGTTCACTACTACGAGGGCTGGCCGCTGGCCAAGGTAGTAGCAGGGGTCCGGACCGCAGTGATGGCCGGGGCCGGAATAGTCGTGCTCACCAATGCCTCCGGCGGCGTCAACCCTGCCTATTCGCCCGGCGACCTGGTGCTCATCACCGACCACATCAATCTGGCCGGCGCCAATCCGCTGATGGGACCGAACGACGAACGCCTCGGAACCCGCTTCCCAGACCTGGCCGATCTCTACAGCGCCGACCTGCGCGCCCTCGCAATGGGAGTGGGAGACGAGATAGGGGTCGATCTGCACGAGGGTGTCTACACCTGGTTCACCGGACCGAGCTATGAGGCCCACGCCGAGATCGAGATGGTGAGCCGGATGGGAGGGGACCTGGTGGGGATGTCGACGGTTCCCGAGGCCATCGCCGTCCGCCACATGGGTGCCCGGGTGATGGGTATCTCACTGTGCACAAACCTGGCGGCCGGGATCGGGCCCCAACCCCTGTCCCACGACGAGGTGAAGGAAGTCGCCGACCTGGCCCACGACAAGTTCACCCGCCTGCTCAACGGCCTGCTTCCCAGACTGGTTACGCAGGCCTAGGTATCGAACAGAGGCAAGACCCGCTCCCGTACAACCTGAAAGGAGTAGTGGCGCAGGCCGATCGCGTAGTTGTCCTCGACCAGGGCGGCAGTGTCCTCGGGATTGGCCAGCCACCTCGCCACCTGCTCGACCGTGTCGTCGGTGACCTTGCCGTCCTCGATCTCGATCGCATTGACTCCGGAGGGCCTGATGTCGGCCGTGTAGACGGGATACCGGTTGATCAGCAACGGTCGCCGATAGAACATCGTTTCCACGAGAGCGTTGCCAAACCCCTCGATCAGCGTTGGATACAGGATCAGGTCTGCGGCTGCGTAGGCATCGGCCAGAGTGGGACCACCAGGCACCTCAACCGGCACCAGGCGTAGGTCGACGCCTGCATCCTCGGCCCGTCGGGTCAGGTCGGGCCAATACCAACCGCCTTCGTCCTGTTCGGGATGAGTGACCACCAGGACCACGCTCTCGTCTCTGAGACGGGCGGCAAGATCGATTGAAGCCTCGATGTTCTTTCGGGGCACGATCCGAGTCGGCTGAATCAACAGGAGATCCGCGGAGGACAGGCCGGCTGCCTCCCTGAACCTGGCAGGATCGGTCGGCCCGGGCCCGGTCTCGAAATCCATCACGTTCGGGAGCACCGTTGCCGGCCTGCCGATCCGCCGAGCCAGTTCCTGCTGCTGCTGGCTGTTGATGACCAGGTGTTCGAACTCGGGACCTGGCGGCGGGAAGGCCGTGGCCAGAACATCGCCGACGGCATTCATCTCAAACCGCTCTCGCTCCCAGGCGAAATCGTGGCCATGAGCCACCGCCTGCAGGCCACGCTCGGTCACCAGCTCAGTGATGGCAAGGCCAAGTGGCAGCTGGAGCGGGATTGCCAGCGCGTTCTGCGGCATGATCGCATCGACAGCGTGGGCCTCCACGAAAGCCCCCAGGGCGTCCTTCAGACTCCGGGTGCGCTCCCGCAACAGGGCCGAGGTCTCATCGCTGCGAGTCGCGCTCCCGAAGCAGAGTTCATAGAGCTCCCGGTTGGCGGCCCCGAGGAAGTGGGCCTCGGGAACCACATCTCCCGGCGAGAACTCGGGCCCCAACTCGCCGGCGAACCACACCACTTCGTGACCGGCTTCGCGCAACACGGAAGCCAGCTTGGCGGATTCGAGAGTGACCCCGTCCAGGCCGGCAAAGCGAACTCCGACCATGCCGATCCTCACCGGCTCACCCCTTGACACCACCGGCCGTCAGACCCTCGGTGAGGAACCGCTCGGCCGCGAAGAACAGGATGATCACCGGAACGGTGATGATGACCGAGCCGGCCATCAGGACGGTCTTGGGAACCTCCGTGGTGTCCAGTTGGTTGACGCCGAGCGACAACGTCCAGAGATCGGGCTCGGCCGATAGGAACAACAGCGCAAATAGGAACTCGTTCCAGGCAATCATGAATACGAACAACGCTACGGCTGCAATGGCCGGCGCCGACAACGGCAGAGTGACCCGGCGGATCACCCCCATGCGGCCCAGGCCGTCAATCAGGCCGGCCTCCTCCAGCTCAACCGGGATGGTTATGAAGTAGCTGCGGAGCATGTAGAGCGCGACGGGAATCGTCTGAGCCACGTACACGATCACAAGACCCCACAACGAGTCACGCAGGCTCAGACGGGTGAAGACCACGAAGAGTGGAATAGCGATGACGATGCCGGGGAACAGATAGACGACCAGGATGCCCCACGTCATGGCCTTACGGCCGGCGAACTTGAGCCGGGCAGTCGCATAGGCGCCAAAGATGGCGATGACGGTGGTGAAGAAGGTGGCAGTCATCGCCACGGTGAAACTGTTGCGTATGTAGATGCCGAATCCCTGGCCGCCCTGGCTGCGGGGGCGAAGCACTTCGCGGTAGGTCGTCATACCGGTGATGTCTCTCCAGCTGGGGAGAAAGGCCCCTGGATCGCGCAGCAACTCGGAGAGCGGCTTGAAGGACAGCGCGATCATGTAGAGAAGCGGGAAGGCAGTGATGATGAGGAAGAAGGCGACGCTCAACCACTTGAGGCCGCCGAAGAACTTCTCTTCGAACTCAGCCCTGGTCATCTTGCGCTTGACCGGCTGGCCGACAGTGCTCTGGACGGCCGTCATGTGGTCTCCTCTTCGAAGAACCACTTGAAGTAGACGAACAGGAGCACCACCAGGATGACCGCGAGAATGACGCCGAGGGCAGCTGCCGAGCCAACGTCACTGCGACCCTGCAGCCAGTCAACGATGGAGACTGTGATCACCTCAGTCCCGGGGGAGCCGCCAGTGAGAAGCTTGACATCATCGAACTTGTTGACCATCCCGATGAAACACAACA
>JBPCTX010000066.1:0-2747 GCA_051011455.1 Acidimicrobiia bacterium
TGCAGCAGGAGGCCAGCCGCAAGCTTCGGTTCGCCGCCGCTCGCACGATGTCGATTGCGCAGCGCCTCTACGAGAACGGGTACATCACCTATATGCGCACCGACAGCACCACGCTGTCTGAAACCGCAATAGCCGCCGCCCGCTCCCAAGCAGCCGAGCTGTATGGGGCCGACTTCATCCCGGCCGAGCCCCGCCTTTACGCCTCCAAGGTCAAGAACGCTCAGGAAGCCCATGAAGCGATCCGTCCGGCCGGCGACGTCTTCCGGCTGCCGGTCGAGGTGGACAAGGAGGTCGGTGCCGACGAATCCAAGCTGTACGACCTGATCTGGAAGCGGACTGTGGCCTCGCAAATGACCGACGCCAAGGGAGAGCGGGTACAGGTTCGTCTGGGGGCAGTCACTGCCGGGGGGCGCGACGCTCAGTTCGGTGCCGGCGGCCTCATCATTACCTTCCCCGGGTTCATGAAGGCTTATGTCGAGAGCGCCGACAATGGCGATGGCAACGGCAAGGACGAAGAGCGCCGCCTGCCGGCGATGGCGGAGGGTGACGGGCTCGACGTGGTGGAGCTGGCCTCCAGCAGTCACGAGACCAAACCGCCTGCGCGCTACACCGAGGCCAGTCTCGTCAAGCGCCTGGAGGAGTTGTCAATCGGGCGTCCCTCCACCTATGCCTCAATCATCTCGACCATTCAGGACCGCGGCTATGTGTGGAAGAAGGGGACCGCCCTCGTGCCGTCCTTCACCGCCTTCGCCACCGTCACCCTGTTGGAGACCCATTTCCCGGAGTTCGTGGACTACGCCTTCACGGCCCGGATGGAGGATGACCTGGACCGGATCGCCCGTGGTGAGACCGAGTCGATCCCGTGGCTATCCGGCTTCTACTTCGGCAACGGCCGACCCGGCCTCCATCAGCTGGTTACCGACCAGATGGGCGAGATGGACCCCCGCAGCCTGAACTCCATCGTGATCGGCGCCGATTCCAACGGAGAGAAGATTGAAGCCCGCTCTGGTCGGTATGGGCCTTTTCTCTCCCGGGGTGAAGACACCGCTCCGATTCCCGAGGATCTAGCTCCCGATGAGCTGTCGGTCGAAGTTGCCATTGAGTTGCTGGAGGCGCCGAGCGGTGACCGGCCCCTGGGAACCGACCCCGAGTCGGGTCTGGAGGTCGTCGCCAAGACCGGGCGCTACGGCCCGTACGTGGTGATCGAAGAGCCGGAGGACTCCAAGCAGAAGCCCAAGACGTCCTCGCTGTTCAAGGACATGAGCCTGGACACGATCACCCTCGAGGAAGCCCTGCGGCTGCTGTCGTTGCCTCGCGTGGTCGGTGTCGACCCGGAGACCGAGGAGGAGATCACTGCTCAGAACGGGCGCTACGGCCCGTACTTGAAGCGGGGGACTGATTCGCGAAGCCTCGAGACCGAGGACCAGCTACTCGAGATCGACCTGGACGGCGCTCTGAAAGTCTTTGCTCAGCCCAAGCGACGCCGGGCAGCCAAGCCGCCCCTCAAAGAGCTGGGCCCCGATCCCGTCAGCGGTTCGGAGATGATCGTCAAGGACGGTCGCTTCGGCCCGTACGTCACCGACGGTGAGTACAACGCCTCCCTGCGAGTCGGAGACACCGTCGAAGCCCTCACCGCCGAACGCGGCGCCGAACTTCTCGCGGACCGCCGCGCCAAAGGCCCGGCGAAGAAGAAGAAATAGGCGTCGGCGAAGCCGACGCCGGCTGTCAGCTATCAGCTTTCAGCTTTCAGCAAGAACGCGGTTCCCGCCACGTTGCTGCTTCCTGCTTGCTGCATATTGCCTATTGCCGTTTCTTTGCATCCGCTCCCTGGCTATGTCCGGTTTGTCGTTGACCGATGACCGATGACCGATGACCCATGGGGACTATCGTCCCCTCCGTGGCCGTCGAGACTGAAGCGCAACCCTCGCGCACCACGTTCCAGCTGATTTCGCAGGGTCCGTTTGCCCGTTTGTGGTGGGCCGGGCTCTTCTCCAGCCTGGGTGATTGGGTGGCCCTCTTCGCCACCCTGACGCTGGCTGCCCGGCTCGGTGGAAGTCAGGCTGAGACCGCCATCCTCGTTCCGCTCGTCGCTCGTTTGCTGCCCGGGCTGTTCTTCGTGGCTGTGGGAGGGGTGCTGGCGGACCGCTTCAACCGCAAGACGATGATGATCGTGGCCGACGTCGGGCGGGGCCTGTTCGTCCTCAGCCTGGCCTTCGTCGACAACCTCGTTCAACTGTTCGTCCTCTCATTGATCCTGGAGCTCTTCACCCTCCTATGGCAGCCGTCCAAGGAAGCGTCAGTCCCCAACCTCGTGCATTCGAGCGACCTCGCCACCGTCAACGGCCTGTCGCTGGGGGCGGCCTACGGCACTTTCCCTCTCGGCGCCGCTCTCATCTGGGCTCTCGACCTGGTGCCCGACTTCGGGTTCACCGAAGCGCTGGATGCAGGGCCGGAGACCCTGGCGTTCATGGTGGATGCGGTCACCTTCATGATCTCGGCCGCCCTGATTGCTTCTATCGTCTTCCCGCCTCGCAAGCACAGGCCGCGCACCGACGGACGGGGGAGTTTCGCCGCCCCCTTCCACGATCTCAAGGAAGGCGTCAGCTTTGTGGCGCGCAGCCGGCACATTCGCACGATTGTTCTGGGCATGGCGGTGGGGTTGTTCGGTGGGGGAATGCTGTTTGCGCTTGGCGAGTCCTATGCCCGGCGGGTGGTGGGGGCCGACCAGCAGGGTTTCTATGCCCTCC
>JBPCTX010000067.1:0-2558 GCA_051011455.1 Acidimicrobiia bacterium
GGGTTGCGTTGGCTACGGGTCCCGTTCTCGAGTGGCGCCCTGGCCCTCGCTCTCATCGGCGCTGCCGCCGTGCCGGCATTTCTGCTGGCCGCTGCCGATCTATGGGAGACGGCCGCGGGTGACGAGCTGACCCGGCGGGTGATTGCCGACGGATCGGGGCAGAGCCTTGGCCTCGAAGTCAGCACCGATGCCTACTTCGTGACCGAGGCAGTCGCCGGAGCCGACGCTGCGATGGAAGAGGCCTTTGGGCGGATTGATCGGCTCGAGGCCCCGGTCAGGTCCTTGTACACCACGCGCGGCTGGGGGCTGATCGGGCCCGACTATCGGCCTTCGCCGGTGCAGGTGAGAATGATTGCCCGGCCAGGCGGTATCGAATCGCTTGAGGTCGTTGAGGCCTCCGGGCAGGAACCTGGAGGCGTATGGATCTCGGACTGGCTTGCCCAAGAGGGCAACATCCGTGTTGGCGACAAGCTGACTTACTCATCAACCCTGGAACCCGAGCAGCCGGGCGCGGAGGCCGAACCTGCCGGTGGCCCGACGTCTGAGTTCACTGTGGCGGGCATCTACCGGGCGTTGTGGAACCAGAGCGGCGATCCACCACCCGCGGCTTGGACAAACGCACCCGATGGCCTGGTGCCGGTCTACATACGCCCCTTTATGGCGCCGAACTTTTCTCTTCTGATCACCGACGAGGCGAGCCTGGCCAACTCCGGCGTCAGCGGCCTCGTTGAGTGGCGGGCCGAGTTGCCAGAAGTCCCAGACTCCAGAGCAGACCTAGCGTCGCTCGCCGCCGAATACGCAGCTCTAGAAGGATCACTGACCGTCGACACCGGATTGGCCGCGGCGTTGAACGAGCTGTCTCCGGTGGCCGCACCGCCAGAGGTGAGGTCGCCGGTGGCCGGGATTCTCGACGAGGTGAACTCCCTGGTCGCTCGGCTTGGCCAACCCCTCGGTTCAGTCAAGTCCGCCGGAATTGCGGTCGGAATCGCGGTGATGATGGCCAGTGCCGTCCTTGCCGTAGAGCGGCGCGGACCCGAGTATCGCTTGTTGGCAGGCGAGGGCGATCGTTGGGGGAGCTTCACCAGCCGGGCGGCCGCCCAGCTAGTGCTACCCACCGCGATCGGGGCAGTGGTTGGGGTCGCCCTGGCCGTAATTGTCGCCGCGCTCAGCTTCGATCAGGTCGCCCTTGCTGACACCGTCCGGCCCGGTCCGATTGTGGTCGTCGGCGGGATCGGGCTGGCGGCCGCCGCTTTGACTACCGGCGTCCTGGCTCAGGCGACTCTGGGTTCGGGTCGGATCGGCGCCAAACGGGCGCTGTGGCCTTCGGCAGCCATCCTGGTCGGGATTGCCGGCTACCTCTGGATACAAGTCGGGCGGTCGCGCACTCTGGGCTCTGGCTCTGTCGACCTCACGGTCGCTGCTCTTCCCATCGTTGCGCTGCTTGCTGCCGTCTCCGTGATGCTGCTGGCCTTAGAGGTCGTCGCTCGCCGGTCGCGTCGCTCGCGGCGGGGGCTCCCGGCGATACCGCTGCTGGCGTGGCGGCGGGTGACCGCTGAGAGTGTGGGGGCCCGCCTGATTGTGGGTGCACTCGGAGTCGGTATCGGGCTGATCGTGTTCTCGACGATTCTGGTGGCGACGCTGCAGCGCTCGGTCGATGTGAAGTCCGCCATTTCTGTCGGGGCAGAGACATCCATCGAGCTGCTGGCTCACCCGCCGTCCTATGTCGAGTTGCCCGCCGGTTCGACAATCGTCGGAGTCCAGGCGACACGGACGTCGCCGGGGGATGGCAACGTGACCATGATCGCTCTTGATCCGGCGACATTCCCTGATGCGGTCTCCTGGCCAGAAGAGTTGGGCGGATCACCCGAGCAGTTGCTGGAGTTTCTCGAATCCGACGTCGGCTACAACCTGCCCGTGGTCGGCATCGCCGGCCAGAACCCGCCGGTTGTTGGTGGTTTCGGTTCGTTCCAGAGTTCCCCGTACCAGGTGGTCGCCCGGTTCCGGTCTCTCCCGCTCGCCTCTGAACGATCTCCGACCCTCGTTGTGTCCGCTGACCGACTCGACCAGTTCGAGTTGGATAGGGTCGCTCCAGGGTTAGGCCTGAGTCCCAACGATCCCGAGGTCGAAGATCTCTTCGTGTCGCCGGTCGAGCGCTATCGACCCTTCCTGGTCAGTCAGTCAACTCCGGCCGAGCTAATGCCCTTCCTCGAAGCCAATGAGTTGGTAGTGCGAGATGTGGTGACCCGAGACGGGATACGTGGTGCTGTCGATACGATCGGGGCGAGCTTCGCATTCGACTACCTGCGTCTGCTGGGATATGTCGGAGCCGCGACCTCTGGAGTGGCGCTGGCGCTATATCTGGCGGCACGGCGCAAGCGGCGAGCTCTCGCCTCGGTAATGACTCGACGCATGGGGCTCGGCAGCCGCGCAGCCGCAGTTGTTACGACTCTCGAGGTTGCTGTGCTGAGTGGTATAGCTGCAATCACGGCGGCGCTGCTGGCACCGCGGGTGACTGAGCGCCTCATCCCGCGTTTTGATCCTTCGCCCGGCATTCCGCC
>JBPCTX010000068.1:0-5006 GCA_051011455.1 Acidimicrobiia bacterium
GAAGAGGAAAGAAAGAGGGAGAGGGGAAAGAGGGAAGAGAGGAGAGGGGGAGAGACGAAAAAAAACGGGGGGGGGGCCCGCGGAGAGCGTGCCCGCAACGGGACCGTGCGGTCGGTGCGAGGGGGCCTGGGAGCCGCAGTAGTAGCCAGGCGCCTGGGATTGCCGTGCCTGCTGGCGCCCGATGCGGCCGGAGAAGCGCAGCGGGTAGCCGGTAGCGAGGTGCGGGGAGTCCGCACCCTGGGCGAGGCAGTAGGCGTGGCGCTCGGCTCCACCCCCGGCACGGTCCTCCCAGTGCCGGCCACCGCCCCCATCGACGGGGGGCCTGATTTGTCGGAGGTCCGGGGTCAGTTGGTGGCCCGCCGTGCCCTGGAGGTGGCCGCTGCCGGGGGCCACCACCTGCTGCTGTTCGGGCCTCCCGGGGCGGGCAAGACGATGCTGGCGGCAGCCATGCCCTCGGTGCTGCCCCCTCTCTCAGACGAGGAGGCCCTCGAAGTGGCGCTGGTGTGGGGGGCGGCCGGCCTGATGCGGCACGGATCTGTTACTCCCCCCTTCCGGAGCCCCCACCACACGGCCACCGTGGCGGCCCTGGTCGGGGGCGGGAGCGGGCTGCCCTCCCCGGGCGAGGTGAGCGTTGCCCACCGCGGAGTGCTTTTCATAGATGAGCTGGGTGAGGTGCCCGGGCGCCTGCTCGAGGCGCTTCGCCAGCCCATCGAGGACGGTCATGTGACCATCGCCCGCCGCGGTCATTCGGTCAGGTTCCCATCCCGGTTCCAGCTGGTGGCAGCCACCAATCCCTGTCCGTGCGGGTTCAAGGGCGACCGTCTGGTGGGGTGCAGCTGCACCGGGGCGGCTCTTGATCGTTACCGGGGCCGGTTCTCGGGCCCGCTGCTCGACCGGCTCGATCTGCGAGTGCGGGTGGAGCGGCTCGATCTTGCCTCGATGACCGGCCCCCGCGGCGAGCCGTCGGCCGATGTGCGGGAGCGAGTTGTGGCCGCCCGCGCCATCCAGTTGGAGCGGGGCAGGATGAACCGTCTACTGACCGGCTCCCAACTCGACGATCAACCCTTCACACCCCAGGCCCATCGGCTGCTGACCGGTGCGGTCGACCAGCTGCGGCTAACTGGACGGGGCTGGGATCGGGTGCGGCGGGTAGCCAGGACCATCGCCGACCTCGATGACAGCGAACAGATTGACGAGGATGCCGTCGGTGAGGCGCTCGTCTACCGGGCCGAGCCATGAGTCTGGACGACCGCCTCCGGTTGGCATCGCTGGGAGTCCACCCCGGTCGGGTCCGCCGCCTGCTGGTGGAGTGGGGGACCGCCGGGGCGGTGCTGCGGGCGATCCGGCTAGGACAGGTCGAAGTGGCAGGCTCGATTCGCGATCGCCTGGGCGGAGACCCGGCCCTGGCTGCCCGGGAGGCGGGAGCATCGATACTCCTGCGGGAGGATCTGCCGGTGGCGCTTTCCGGCTTGCCCGACACTCCCGACCTGATGTACGTACGGGGACAGCTCACATGTGACCCGGCGGTGGCGATCGTGGGCACCAGGAAGGCCACCACCTACGGTCTCGGCATCGCACGCTCATTCGGGCGAGCGGTCGCCGAGGCCGGGTGGCCGGTGGTCTCGGGACTGGCCCGGGGCATAGATGGTGCTGCCCACCTCGGTTGCCTGGAGGGGGGCGGGATCGGGGTGGCCGTGCTCGGGTGCGGAATCGATGTCGCCTACCCGCCCGAGCATCGCAAGCTGGGCGAGCAGCTGGTCGAGGGTGGCGGAGCCGTCATCTCCGAGTACGCCCCCGGGGCGCCTCCGGAAGCATGGAGGTTTCCGCCCCGCAACCGGATCATCAGCGGTCTGGCCTCAGTGGTGGTGGTCGTCGAGGCGGGTGTGAAGGGCGGCGCCCTCATCACAGCTGCTCGCGGTCTCGAGCAGGGGCGGTTGGTCTTGGCGGTCCCCGGCGACATCGATCGCGACGCATCGCGCGGCTGCAACCTTCTCATTCGCGACGGGGCGCATCCAGTGCTCGACGTTGACGACCTCATCACCAGCCTCACCTTCGCCCTCGGGCCTCGGCCGCATGCCGCGGCTGCCGGGACGGATGACCCGATCGTGTCGGCGGTGCGAGGCGAGGAAATGACGCTGGAGGCTCTGGCCCAGCAACTCGGCATCTCGGCGGCCGAAACGGTGCGCCGGGTGGCCGTGCTGGAAGCAGCCGGGGCAGTGGTGATGGAAAGCGGGGTTGTGATGATTCGAAAGTGACTGCGGATGTCCCGGTACCCTGGCCTCGCCCGCCCCCGAGGGACCCGCACCAATGGACCAGGAACTTCAAGATATTGGCGACGCCTGTGAGCTGGTCACCGAACGCATAGTTGAGCCGGTCCAGGGCATGCACCGCGTCATCTCCGACCGCGTCTTCCGGTATGTCGGTCCACCGGGGGCTCCCGTTCGGGCGGTCCACGACCCGTTGGTGGAACACGTCTACCGCATCATCCCCCGGTTGGCGAGAGCGGCCGGCACCGGCGCAGCCAGCGCCGTCGCCTCCCGCAACCCAGAGCTCGAGCCTGTCTCGCGATCACGGCGTGGATCCGGTTGGCAGGCCGCCATCAACGGATTGTGGGGCGACCGTCTGGCCCGGCGGGGCAACTCGCTGGCAGTCCCCCTGTCGGTGCGCACCGGCCCCGGCGCACTGGATCTGGAGCCAAGCTCGCTGACCGCGGCCTATCCGGCCGCCGGCCGCCATGTGGTCATCCTGCTTCACGGACTCGGGCAGACCGAACGCTGTTGGCATAGGGGAGTGGACGGAGGTGTGCAAGGGGCGCTGGCGGCCATCCCCGGGTTGACGCCCCTCCCGGTCCGCTACAACACGGGTTTGCCGATAGGTCAGGCCGGTGACGATCTGGCAGAGATGCTGGCTCTGATCCACCGCAACTGGCCCGTCGAGGATCCCTCGATTTCGCTGGTGGGCTACTCGATGGGCGGCTTGATGGCGCGTCGAGCCTGGGCCACCGCCTCGGCGGCCGGGCAGGCCTGGGCGATGAGGACCAGGCATTTGATCACAATCGGATCACCGCACACGGGTTCCCCGCTGGCGAGGGCGGCGCAGGTAGGAGCGGTCGCGCTGGGCCTGACCAGGACCAGTCGGCCGTTGGGAGACTTCATTTCCGGTCAGAGCCCCGGCATGAAGAACCTGCGCGACGGAGCCGGCGTGGCCGAGGCCTGGGGCGGAGCCATAGCTGCTCAATCGACCACGGCGACTCTTCCGCTGCGGGAGCACGTGATAGCCGCCGTCGTGACCGGTGACCGGTCCCATCCGTTCGGTGTCATCGCCGGCGACCTGGTGGTGAGAGTCGGAAGCGCCACCGCCGGCTCCGAGGCGGCCGAGAATGTAAGGGTGATCGGGCAGAGGCGGCATTTCGACCTCTTGACGGACCGCCAGATCATCGAACAACTGGTTGCCTGGCTGGCCGACGAAGCGGCCGGTGACTAGTCATATGTCGCGCGGTTTTCGCGGCCTTTGACATAGGATGGTCCGATGCCCCTTTCCCTTCCGACTTGGTCGCGTGCTGCGGTCGATGGCTACCTGAACCGTCTGATCCACCAGCGGCGGCTCTCTGTCAACACCGTCACCTCTTACCGTCGCGACCTCACGGGCTTCTTCTCCTTCGCTGACTCCGAGGGAGCCCGCTCCCTGGAGGACGTCGATCGCCGCCTGATCCGCCGCTACGTCGCCGGGCTATCCGCCCGGGGGCTGGCGGGACGTTCCATGGCGCGCAAGGCCTCGGCTGTGCGGGCGTTCTTCGCCGATGCAGTCAAGCGATCGGTCGTTTCCAGCAATCCCGCCGATGGAATCTCCGTTCCCCGCTCACCACAGTCTTTGCCCCGCGTGCTTCCTGCCGCTGGGATCGCCGCCGTGCTCGACGAGCTGGATGGGTCTGATCCCGTCGTGCTGCGGGATCGAGCGGTGCTCGAGTTGCTCTACGGATGTGGCCTGCGGGTGGGAGAAGTCGCCGGGTTGACCTGCCGCGACGTCGAGGGGCGTTCCTTCATTCGCGTCGAAGGAAAAGGTGGCAAACAACGCGACGTGCCGGTGGGGGAGCCGGCCCGGCGGGCCCTGGCCGCCTACCTGGCCG
Organism: Acidimicrobiia bacterium; assembly: GCA_051011455.1. Lineage (GTDB taxonomy): Bacteria > Actinomycetota > Acidimicrobiia > Spongiisociales > SHLN01 > SHLN01. The sequence goes on from JBPCTX010000068.1 coordinate 4,127, forward strand.
ATGGGCGCGGCCGACTTGCCGGACCGGGCTCGGGCGACGAGCTGTGGTTCGGAGTTCGCGGTGGCGCGCTGGATGCCAGGGGCTTGCGGCGCATCGTTTCAGCCCGGCTCGGGACATTTCCACACGCTCTGCGTCACTCGTTCGCCACCCATCTGTTGGAAGGTGGGGCGGATTTGCGCGCAGTTCAGGAGCTCTTAGGCCACAATGAGCTTGCCACCACCCAGATATACACTGCAGTCACGAAAGACCATCTCAAGGCCACTTATGAGCGAAGCCACCCGCGAGCCTGACGACAACGGCGTTCAGGACCTCTGGACACAATTCAAAGACACGGGCGATGCCAAAGCCCGCGAGGGTCTCATCCTTCACTACTCCCCGCTGGTCAAGTTCGTGGCCGGCCGGATGGGCGTCGGGCTGCCTCGCAACGTTGAGCAGGCCGACCTCGTTTCCTACGGCATCTTCGGATTGATCGACGCCATCGACAAGTTCGACCTCGAACGCGGATTCAAGTTCGAGACGTATGCGGTCAACCGCATCAAGGGCGCCATCCTCGATGAGCTGCGAGCACTTGACTGGGTGCCCCGGTCGGTCCGGGCCCGGGCCCGCGAGATCCAGCGCTCGCTGGCCGAGATGGAGCACAGTCTCAAGCGAACGGTGACCGACGAGGAGCTGGCTGCGCACATGAACCTGCCGGTTGAGACCCTCCAGGATCAGCTGGCCGAGATCTCCACCCTGGGCCTGGTGGCCCTCGACGAGTTGCTGAACACCTCGGAGCGCGACTCGGCGTCGGTCGGGGATCTGCTGCCGGATCCTCGCGCCGCCGACCCGGTGGCCGAGTTCGAAACCGACGAGACCCGGCGGGCTCTGGCCGAGTCAATCA
>JBPCTX010000069.1:0-4136 GCA_051011455.1 Acidimicrobiia bacterium
GGTTCGAATCCTTCCGGGGGCGCCTGCTCATAGGGGCGTGGTGGCTGTAGCTCAGTTGGTTAGAGCGCCGGGTTGTGGTCCCGGAGGTCGCGGGTTCGAATCCCGTCAGCCACCCCACATTTTCAAACACCAACTGAGGAGCTATGGAAACCAACATCGCGGAGGCGGGCCCGTTCGAGCGCATCGTCACTGTTCAAATCGACAATGCGGCGCTGGAATCCGCTACCAACGAGGCAGCCAAGCGCCTCTCCAAGGACCTGAAGGTCAAGGGTTTCCGCCCGGGCAAGGTGCCCCGCAAGGTGGTCGAGGCCACCCTCGGCGCCGACCGGGTTCGCTCCGAAGCAATCGAGGTGGCGCTGCCGAGTGTGGTGGCCGAAGCTCTCACCGAAGCCGATCTGCGTCCCGCCGCTACTCCGTCCGTCCAGGACATGCGGGACGGTGACGAAGGCGTGGAAGTCGACGTCAAGGTCACTCTGTGGCCGACCCTGGACCACGTGCCCCTGTTTGAGGGCCGCAAAGTGACCGTGGCCACTCCCGAAGTCGACGAGGACGACATCGACGAGCAAGTCGACCGGCTCCGCAACCAGTTCGCCGAACTCGAGGATGTGACTCACCCGGTCACCGATGGCGACTATGCCGTCATCAACCTGTCGGCATCGGTCAACGGGGAAGCCATCGAGGACCTCACTGCCTCCGACCTCACCTATCCGGTCGGTTCGGGCAGCTATGTGCCCGGCCTGGACGAGCAGTTGATGGGGTCCACCTCCGGATCGATCGTCAAGTACAACGAAACCCTGCCCGATAGTTTCGGCGATCACGGCGGCAAGGAAGTGACGTTCCAGGTGCTCGTGAAGTCGGTCCGCACCAAGAAGCTGCCCGAAGTCACCGACGAGTGGGTTGAGGAAGTCTCCGAATTCGAGTCCATCGGGGCGCTCCGTGAGGAGCTACGCAGCGGGCTCCATGAACACAAGTTGGCCTCAACTCGCCGCGAGTTCGCCGACAAGGTGCTCGAGGAACTGATTGAGGAGCTGGAGATCGAGTTGCCGATGGGCCTGGTGGATGCCGAGATGGAGTATCAGATTCATCGCTTCCTCCACCGCCTGGGCGAGCAGCAGATCCCCTTCGCCGACTACCTCCAGATCACCGGCCAGGACGAAGAGGCCTTCGTGGCCGATGCTCGCCAGCAGGCCGAGCGGTCACTGTCGGTTCGCATCCTGCTGGACGCGGTTGCCGACTCGGAGGGAATTGAAGTCGCCGACGAGGAGTTGCAAGAAGCCATGGGTGCTCTGGCCGCTTCCAGCGAACAGAGTCCCGAGGAATACGAGGAGGCGCTTCAGGAGAGCGGTCAAGTGGAGATCCTGACCGGTGATATCCTGAGGAACAAGGTCATTGACCGACTGGTCGAGGCTGCCGTCGCGGTTGACGAGGACGGCAACGAGCTCTCGCTGGCCGAGAGCACTGACGAAACAGACGAAGAGGCCGAAACCGAGACAGAGGTTGAAGCCGAGGCCCCGGCCGAAGATGCCGCAATAGAAGACGAGGAGTGAAATGGGTTACCTAGTCCCGACTGTGATTGAGACCTCGAGCAGGGGAGAGCGGGCGTTCGATATCTACAGCCGGCTGCTGAAGGAGCGCATTATCTTCCTCGGCACCCCCATCGACGACACCGTTGCCAACCTGGTGATGGCGCAGCTGCTGCACCTGGAGAGCGAGGATCCCGACAAGGACATCGCCCTCTATATCAACTCCCCGGGCGGCGTCGTGTCATCGTTCTTTGCCATGTACGACACCATCCAGCACATCAAGCCGGACGTCTCCACTTTCTGCATGGGTCAGGCCGCTTCCGCCGCCGCCGTGCTGATGGCCGCCGGAGCCCCCGGCAAGCGCTTCGCGCTCCCACACGCCCGCATCATGCTGCATCAGCCGCACGGTGGGGTCGAGGGCCAGGTGACCGATATCGAGATCCAGGCCAAAGAAATCGTTCGACTTCGGCTCGAGTTGAATAACATCCTCGTGGACCACACCGGCCAGGAGCTCGCCTCCATCGAAAGAGACACCGAGCGTGACTTCTGGATGACCGCCAGCGAAGCTAAGGATTACGGCGTGATTGACGAAGTTCTGATGCCAAGGCGTCTTGCATCGGTTGGGAGTTGAGTTAGTAGGTGGCCAAGTTCAGCGACGGATCCGAGCTGCTTAAGTGCAGCTTCTGCGGCAAGTCCCAGAAGCAAGTCAAGAAACTCATCGCCGGCCCCGGCGTGTACATCTGTGACGAATGCATCGATCTGTGCAATGAGATCATCGAAGAAGAGCTCGGAACCACTGCTGAGGTAGCGCCCACCGAACTGCCCAAGCCGCGTGAGATATTCGAGTTCCTCGATGACTACGTGGTCGGCCAGGAGCGGGCCAAGAAGGTCCTGTCGGTCGCCGTCTACAACCATTACAAGCGGGTCAACGCCGGCTTGAAGGACACCGACGGGGTCGAGCTGCAGAAGTCCAACATCTTGATGATCGGGCCCACCGGGTGCGGCAAGACGTTGCTGGCCCAGACTCTGGCCCGCCAACTCAACGTCCCGTTCGCCATCGCCGACGCTACTGCTCTCACCGAGGCCGGCTACGTCGGCGAGGACGTCGAGAACATTCTGTTGAAACTGTTGCAGGCCGCCGACTTCGATGTCCAGCGGGCCGAGACCGGCATCATCTACATCGATGAGATCGACAAGGTCGCTCGCAAGGCGGAGAATCCGTCCATCACCCGCGACGTGTCCGGCGAAGGCGTTCAGCAGGCCTTGCTCAAGATCATTGAAGGCACGGTTGCCTCGGTGCCTCCCCAGGGCGGGCGCAAGCACCCCCACCAGGAGTTCATCCAGATCGACACCTCCAACATGCTGTTCATCTGCGGCGGGGCCTTTGCCGGCCTCGAGCAGGTCATCAGCAACCGGGTCGGCAAGCAGGGCATCGGCTTTGCCGCCGAGATCCACAGCCGGGACGATGGCCAGAACAGCGAGATCCTCGCCGAAGCTCTCCCCGAGGATCTGATCAAGTTCGGGCTGATCCCCGAGTTCATCGGCCGCTTGCCGGTGGTCGCCACCGTCGACGACCTGGATCGGGAGTCCCTCATCAGCATCCTCAAAGAACCGAAGAACGCCCTGGTTCGCCAATACGGGAAGTTCTTCGAGATGGATGGAGTGGAGCTCACCTTCACCGAAACCGCCCTCGACGCCATCGCCGACCAGGCGCTGCTGCGGGGGACCGGAGCCCGTGGACTGCGGGCCATCATGGAAGAGGTTCTCCTCAACACCATGTACGACCTTCCCTCCCGCGACGACATCGGCGAAGTTGTCATCGACGAGGACGTGGTCGCCCAGAGAGTCAACCCCACGCTGGTCCCGGTCAAGGACGTCACCGACGAAGGCGAAGTCTCCGAGCGGAGTGCGTAGGCAGCGCCTTCGGCGTTGCCGCTACCAGCTGCCAGCTACCAGCTTTCTCCCTGGCGCGTCACTGTCGCGGAGGGGAGAGCCAGGATCTGTACCTTCCCCGCAAGCGGAGCTGGGGGACTGATGATGCGTGTGACTAGTCAGCGCACCTTCCGGAGCTATGGCGCCTTTCCGAGCTGACAACCACTGTGGGTGGTCGTATCTTATTGGTACAAGGTTTGAGCGGGAAGCACACCACCTCTAAACACAGCGGGCGACATAGCGAGAACACTCCCTTCGGCATCGGGGAGTGTTTTCGCGTGGGTCCCAGGAAATGGGCCGTCCGCCCTACAGGAGCCACAGAGAGTGGCGGTTAAGGTGAGGACACGAGCCCACGGACCCTTACCCGGAAGCTCCGTTCCTGAGATAGCAGGAGACACCTAGAACTCCCCGGTCCTCCCCCGGGGAGTTCGACTTTCTATTCTTCCTTCCCATGAGGGGAAGGTGGCGGCGGCCGTAGGGACGCTGACGGATGGGGGGAGGGACCCAAGGAGCAACATTGCTGGTTGCCCGTCGCCCCCACCCCGTCCTCGCTTCGCTCGGCCACCCCGCCCTCAGGGCGGGGAAGACATCACGTCTCGTTGGTGGACACTTTTTTCCGGACTTCCCAGTAAGCAGTAGGCAGTAAGCAAGAAGTGTGGGATCCCCGCTGTCGGCTGTCGG
>JBPCTX010000070.1:0-5899 GCA_051011455.1 Acidimicrobiia bacterium
ACTCCGGATCCTCGACTGCTCGGACGCCATGGCCGATCCGGTCGGCGTGCAGGGACCGGATGGCACCCCACACGCTGGCCGGACCCACCGTCTCTCCAGCATGGGGAACCGAGCCGAGACCGGCCGCCTTGGCCCTGGCAAAGGAAGTAGAGAACAAGTCCGGGGGAAAGCCAACCTCGGGCCCGCCCAATCCGAGAGCAACGACTCCTTGCGGAGCGTCGGGACCGGTGATCAGGTCAACGGTGAAATCCGAGTGCGGCTCCTCCAGTTCACGTGGAATGTCACAGATCCAGCCGATCTCGACACCGTGGTCGACCCGGGCCAGTCGCCGACCCTCGTTGAGGCCGGCCACATAGTCCTCCATCGGTATACCGCGACGGTGATGGTTGAAAGGAGTTGTCGTCACCTCGGCATAGCGAACCCTTTGGTCCGCCAACTCCCCGGCCAGTGCCACCACGGCCAGGGTGAAGTCCTCGCCCGTCCTCAGCACCGCCAGGCCCTGCATGAACAGGTCGAGGAACGCATCAAAGCTTCCGAACTCGTAGCGCTCGGTCAGGTCGTCGGCCGAGGCGGCACCGAGGTCGATCTCATTGCACTCGGCCAGCCGGAACATGGTGTCTGGACGAAGCGATCCCTCCAGGTGTACGTGCAACTCAACCTTGGGGAGTCGGCCGATTTCAGGAGCGAGGCTCAGGAGAGCTGTACCTCGTCACCGAGGCAAATGGTCCCGCCCTCGACGATGATGCCGACGATGCCGGCACGGCCAACCAGTGCCGCCCGCGCTCCCGGGCCGACGGCTTCCTCCATCTCCTCACAGGGTGAACAGTCGCCGTGTACGGACACGACAACCTCGCCCAGCCGGATGGTGGCTCCCCGCTCTCGATTCAGCTTGGTGCCAGAAACCGTGATCTGTCGTCGAGTGGAACCGACCGGGATCTCTCCGCCCCATTCGGATGCCACCTCGTCAAGTTCCTCAGTGCTGACGATGCTGATTTGCCGGAGAGCCCCGTACTTACGGTCGCCGACCAGACCCTGTCCGGCCACCGCCTCAACCGACTCAACCGCATGCACCGGTTCCGGCCAGGTTCCGGGGGCAACGTGGATTCCTACGACGTGTGCCATGGACGACGATTGTAGGCGACGGTCGCCAAGTCAATCGGCAACGGCCAGAGCCCCGCGGGTCGCTTTGCGGGGCTCTGGCCGATGGCTGATGGCTGACGGCTGAAGGCCGACGGCCGCTAGGCCGTCTCTTCAATGCCCGTTCGAGCCGACTGGATCCAGCAGCTCCGGGGGCGCAATGGTCTCCTGGAAGGTGAACTCGGGGTAGGCCTCGCCGCCGTGCTCGCTGCGGTCCAGTCCCATCCGCTCTTCCTCCTCGCCGACTCTCATGCCGTGCAGGACGTCGATGGCCTTGAACACCACCAGCGACGTGACGAAGACCCATCCAACGATGGCCCCGATGCCGGTCAACTGGGTGATCAAGTCGCCGCCACCCCAGATCCCAACCGCCAGCACACCCCAGACACCGGCGGTGCCGTGCACTGAGATAGCCCCGACCGGATCGTCGATACGGGCTCGCTCGATTCCGATGATCGAAAAGACCACCAGGCCCCCGGCGACCGCACCAACCAGGATCGAGGCGCCGAAGGGAATACTGGCCGCGCCGGCCGTGATGCCGACCAGGCCCGCCAGAGCACCGTTCAGGGTCAACCCAACGTCAGGCTTGCCGGTCACCATCCACGAAACGAACATGGCAGCAGTGGCTCCGGCCGCAGGCGCCAGAGTCGTGGTCACAACCACGGAGGCGAAGTCGACCCCCACCGCCGCCAGCGTCGACCCACCATTGAAGCCGTACCACCCGAACCACAGGATGAACACTCCCAGAGCGCCCAGGGTCAGCGAGTGGCCGGGAATCGTGCGGATCTCGCCCTTCGGGCCGTACTTGCCAAGCCGGGGCCCGACTACCAGGACCGCAGCGAGTGCGGCCACGGCGCCGGTTAGGTGAACAACGCCGGAACCGGCAAAGTCGACAAACCCCTGCTCAGCCAGCCAACCCTCGCCGTTCCACACCCAGTGCGAGACGACCGGATAGATGATTGCCGTGATGAACGGGGTGTAGAGCAGATAGGCGGTGAACTTGACCCGCTCTGCCACTGCACCGGAGATGATGGTGGCGGCGGTGGCTGCGAACACGGCCTGAAAGAACCACTCGGATGCCCGGGCCTGATCGGAAAAGAACCAGTTGCCGGTGGAGAAGAACCCCCCGACCGAGGACCCGCCGTAGGCCAGGGCGAAACCCATAGCCCAGTACGAGAGGGCCCCCACCGAGAAGTCCATGAAGTTCTTCATGATGATGTTGCCGGCGTTCTTGGCCCGGGTGAACCCGGACTCGACCAATGCAAACCCGGCCTGCATGAACATGACCAGCATGCCCGCGATAACTACCCACACTTCATCGAGCGCCAGGGCGACATCGGTGATGTCGGTTTGGGCGCTGGCGGCAAAGGCCAGAGGTCCCAGCAGAGCGACGGCTGCCATCACGGTGACGAGCATCAAACGTTTCAAGGGTTTCCTCCTGTTGATCAGAAGGGGAAGTTACGAGACGCCGATTTCGTGGCCGTAACCGGCTTGTTACAGGTTGGTGGCGTGTTTGTTACGCGCTCGTTTCCGGCTGGGCTTCGCCCAGCTTGGGAGTTGCCCGCATCTGCAAGACAGGTTGACGCTGTCAGGCGGTCGCCTCGCATCTCCAGGGCAGCGGCAGCTGTACTAGAAGGTACGTGCTCACACCACCCGACAGGTGGCGTAGGCATGCTGGCCGCCAGCCCTCGTATCCGCGACACTGAGTGCAATTGAGATCGCTGCAGGGGAGGCAGACAGAGTGACAATCTCCGTGTTCTTGGCCGATGACAACTTGATCGTGCGAGAAGGCGTCAAGGCACTGCTGGACCTGGAGGACGACATCGAGGTGATCGGCGTGGGGGCCGACTACGACGAGTTGGTCGAGGGAGCCGACGCCACCCATCCCCAGGTCATCGTTACCGACATCCGGATGCCTCCCGACTTCTCTCGAGAGGGCATCGAGGCGGCCAAAGAGGTGCGCAAGCGATATCCAGGAACCGGCGTAGTCATCCTCTCCCAATTCGACGACCCCGACTATGCCGTGTCTCTGCTCTCGGAGGGCGCGGCCGGCTACGCCTACCTTCTCAAGGACCGTGTTGGCGAAGGCGACCAGTTGGCGAAGGCGGTTCGTGAAGTGGCGGCGGGCGGCTCGATGCTGGACGCCAAGATCGTTGAAGGCTTGACGCATCCCGTGAGTGCCGACTCATCCCTGACCGACGAGGAAGAGAGCCTGCTGCGACTCGTCGCCGAAGGCAAAACGATCAACGCCATCGCCGGAGCAAGACAAACCACTCCCGCCGACGTCAACGCCGAGGTGGAAGCACTGTTCATGAGACTGGCACAGGGATTGACCGCCGGACGGAGCGACAGCCTCGAACGCCTGAAGATGCTCCAGAAGGCCATCGTCGACCGCAAAGAACAGGGTGAATCTCTGAGTCGTCTGCTGCCCGGTACTGTGGCCGCCCGGATCATGGAAGGAGGCCATCGACCTGGAGAAACCGAAGAGCTCGAGGTCACCGTCCTCATGTCTGACATACGTGGCTACACATCCATTGCCGAGACCGCAGATCCGAGCGTGTTGGCCGGCCAGCTGAACGAGCATCGGGCAGCCATGAACCACGCCATCCTCGACCAGGACGGCACAGTCATGCAGTTCATCGGCGACGCAGTTCTGGCCGTCTTCGGAGCGCCGGTTCCTCAGGAGGATCATGTCGACAGGGCCGTGGCCGCGGCCGGAGCGATGCATCTCGCACAGCTGGAGCTCAATGAGAAGTGGGCAGGAAACCAACAGGATCCATTCGGCCTTGGGATCGGCATCTCTACCGGACCGGTGGCGGCGGCACTACTCGGCTCGGAGGAGCGGCTCGAGTACACCGTGATCGGTGACACCGTCAATCTCGCCCAGAGAGTTCAACAGTGGGCGAAACCTCGCGAGACGGTGATGACCCGAGCCACCTGGGAGGCGAGCAGCACCCATATTGAGGCCGACGAGCTAGACCCGGCGCAGGTAAAGGGCCGGGAAGCGCCCGTGCAGGCCTACCGCATTCCGCGGAAGTCACCGTGACCGATCCCGGGTTGGCACCGGAGAACGGCTCCACGAGTCAGGAGCAAACCCTCGTCCGGATTCTTCGGACGGCGGCCGTGATAGGTGGAGCGCTGGCGTTAGCCGGAGCGCTGGCAATCGTGGCGAATGGGGATGCCGAGAGTCTGTGGTCGAACCTCCTTGGCCTCTTTGTTGTGTACTCGTTGTTCTTCATGATCGTGTCCTGGCTTGTGGTTCCCCACCAACCCCGCAACCCGGTCGCATGGACGATGGCGTCGGCCGCCCTTTTCAGCGGTCTGTTCATCGCCGGCATCGCTGCCGCCTCACGACTGGTGGACGATCCCCACGTAATCCTCGGGGGAGCGGAACATGCGGTCCCTGCCGACCTCCCCGGGTCGGCAGCGGTGGTTCTCATGTTCTCCGAGCCCGCCCTGCTATTGGCCATCTTTCCCCTTCTGACGTTCGGCTTGCTGCTGTTTCCTGATGGCAAACTGCCATCGCCACGGTGGCTCTGGGTGAGCCGACTCGCCGGCGCCAGCCTTGTGGTCGTGACCGTTGCCTACAGCTGGGCTTTCCGCCCGGGCAACACTGAGCCGGCCGAGGAAGCATTCCTGGTCGACGTGGGGTTCATACCGGTCCTGCTGTCGGTAATCCTGTCCGTGTTGGCTCTCATCGTTCGCTATCGACGCACGAGTGGCGTAATCCGCCAGCAGTTCAAGTGGGTTGTGTGGGGAGCGTCGATCTTCGGGCTCACCATGGTCTTCGTTGTCTCTCTCGGAGGGAGTCAGCATCAGGACCTAATCCCCATCCCGCTGATGGTGTCTGCGTTCTTGTTCCTCTCTTCCTACGGAATCGCAGTAGGCAAGTATCGGCTCTACGACATCGACGTGGTGATCTCAAGGTCTGTCACCTATCTGTTCCTGGCGGTGGCACTGACAACGCTGTACGGAGTCGCCGCGGCGGCCTACATAGAAGTCTTCGCCGACGCCGAGCAGCGGAGGACCGGTGACCTCGGACTTGCCCTGCCGATCGGGGCGACTCTGCTCGTGGCCATTGCCTTCGAGCCTCTGCGAAGTCGTATGCAGCGGCTGGCCAACCGCCTGGTATATGGAAAGCGAGCTGCACCCCACGAGGTGTTGTCCCAGCTCACCGCTCAGCTGGCCGATGGGTCGGCCGGCGGCAGCCTCGATGCTCTCGCAGGGCTGCTGCGGGAAGGCACCGCAGCCGACCATGCTGTCGTGTGGCTCCGAGTCGGGAACAGACTCCGGGCCGAGGCGGCATCGCCGACTGAGGCCCTGGGCCGGTATGGAGAGCTGGAAGTCGACGGCGGGGACGCCTCGACCGATCTGGCTCTGTCCGTTCCTGTTCGTCACGGCGACGAGACGCTGGGCTCGTTGATGATCTTCAAGTCACCAGCCCACCCGGTGACCTCCGCCGACCGCTCGCTGCTTTCGGACGTTGCGGCCGGAGCCGGCCTGGTACTGCGGAACATGAGCCTCAATGCCCAGCTTCAGGAGCGCGCCGATCAGGTCCGGGCCTCGCGGCAGCGCCTGATTGCCGCTCAAGACGCGGAACGGCACAGCCTGGAGCGCAACCTGCACGACGGTGCCCAGCAACAGGTCGTTGCACTCAAGGTCAAGCTGGGCCTGGCCAGGACGATCGCCGAACGCGAAGGGGCCGGGGAGGTGGCGGCCTCGGTTGCCGGCCTGGCCGACGACACTCAGGACGCGGTTGATG